>JAADFQ010000257.1:1368-3583 GCA_013152835.1 FCB group bacterium | reverse complement strand
GACCAACAATTTTGTATGTTGATTTATCAGCCATTAGAAGCCACGAAGTTTACCCGACGAAATGTATGTAGTGTAGTCGGGGACGCCAAGGGTCGCTAAGGTTTTTAATTGGTATGTCATCTGATGCTCAGATTGTTGCAAAGACGCGGGAATGAAAGATTTGAGGGAAATATATTAATCATCTTCGTGTTTTTTCGCGTTCTTAGTGGCTAAATAGCTCACTACCGCCTGGACGGGTTTTACGTACCCGGTGCACCGGCAATAGACCGCGGATAGGGCTTCCCGGATCTCATGTTCCCCGGGATCAGGGGTCTCGTTCAGCAAGCCCCGGATGGCCAACAGCATGCCCGGAGTGCAGTACCCGCACTGAATGGCGCCCGAATCCACGAAGGCCGCCTGTAGGGTACGGAATGGTTCATCGCGGAGAAGACCTTCCAGGGTGGTGACCGATCGCCCGCCTAACGTGGCCATGAGAATCAGACCGCTATTCATGGCCCGGCCGTCTACCAGAATCGTGTCGGACCCGGTCTCGCCGTCCTCGGCGGCAAATTTTACACTGGTGAAGCCTTGTTTCCGGAGATAGTCCAGAGCAGTTTCCCCCGGTTCATGAACCGCGTCGACCGGGGCGCCATTCAACTGGAAGCGGGTGATCATTCCCAACCTCCCAGTTCCAGCAATGCCTGTTGTATCCACACGATCCAGGTTTCTCGGTTAGCTATTGGTGACTCCGGGAAACGTTCCGCCACCTCCCGGGCCAGGGTATCGGCTTCTTCCCGCGAGGTGATTTCATGAACATCCTGCCATATTTCGGAAACGGCGCCGCCGATAAACCATTCCTGACCTCCGGGGGCCGGGCGGACCGTCACCACCAGCAGGGGTGGTGTGGATGGAAGGATGGCCAACCGGTATGATTTGATTGGGTTCTCCACGGACAGGGAAACGGAAGTAATAATCCCGTTTCCATCCCATTGGCGCAGGGAGACGGTGCCCGGAGTACCCGTCCAGACGCTCAGTTGAGCATCCGCCGCCAGACAAAAGAGGAAAAAATCTGAATCAGTGCGGCCCTGAGCCAATTCGCCACCAAGGGTCCGTTGGTTACGAATATTGACCGAGGAACAGGCATGGATAATATTAGTGGCTAAATCGGCAAACGTGGGATCGCCTTTCACGGAGCGGTGGAGGTCGCCCAACGTCGCGCCGGCCCCGATGGTAACCGTCCTGGCGTCGATGGCGATCGTGTGATCCAACAGCGGTGTCAGATGAATCAATTCGGTGATCATGGGATCCGCGTCCGCCACCAGATACGACCCGCCGCACAGAAAAACACCGCCGCTGTGGTGTCGTTCCCACGCTTCATCCAGACTTGCCGGAGTGTGAATGGATTGGATCGACGTCCACATATTAGGAGAAATCTCCGAAGGGAATTCCAGTCCGTTTTTCGGCCCGGCGCAGGAGCACTTGAGCCACTTCATTATGCCGTTGGATTAGCGGTTCCATATCAACGGATAATTTCCCCTGGCGCACGTGGGCTTGTCCCTGAATAAATAGCCAGTCCACAGGAGCGGTGCGTACGGAAAATAAAAGCGCCGCCAGAGGATCGGACTGACCACCAGCATACTCCAGGCGATCCATCCGAAACAGGGCCAGGTCCGCCTGTTTTCCCCCACGGACAATTCGCCGATGTCATCCCGTCCCAGAACAGCCGCTCCACCACGGGTGGCCATCCAGAGAACATCTCGTGCTGTGAGCCAATCGTCCGATTTCCGCAGTCGGGACAGGAAGAGAGCGTTGCGCATTTCCATGAGCATGTTGCCGGAATCATTGGAGGCGCTTCCATCCACGCCGAGACTCACATTGACTCCGGCATTCAGAAGTTCTTTGATGCGGGCTATTCCTGAACCCAGGCGCATATTGGAACTGGGGCAATGACTGATCCCCACACCCGCGGCACCCATGGCATCGATTTCCTGGTCGTTGAGATGGACGGCGTGGGCGTACCAGGCATTGGAAGTAAGCCAGCCCAGTTGATCGGCGTAAGCCACGGGTCGGACGCCAAACCGCTCCAGGCAAAAGGTTTCTTCATCCAGAGTCTCGGCTAAATGGGTGTGAATCTGAACTCCTGCCTCGCGCGCTAACTCCGCGGTGGATTTCATCAATTCCGGGGTCACGGAAAATGGAGAACAGGGCGCCAGAGAAATTCGGGTCATGGCGCCGG
>JAADFQ010000257.1:0-1238 GCA_013152835.1 FCB group bacterium | reverse complement strand
GTCCCGGGCCGCTTCAATCTCCACGTCAATTAGTTCGCCCGTCGTTTGCCGGGGAAAGAGGTAGAGATGGTCAGAACTGGTCGTGACCCCCGAAATCATCAACTCCAACAAGCCCACCCGGGTGCTGACATCAATGGCCTCCGCGTCTATCTCTCGCCATACCTGGTAGTGATCCGTAAGCCAGCTAAACAAGGGTGCATTTTGCATTCTGGGAATATTTCGGGTCAGGGACTGGTATAAATGATGGTGCGTGTTGATCAATCCCGGAAGGACCACCATGGTCCGGGCATCAATGGTTTCATCGGCAGTGCCGGTAAATTCTTCCGGCCCGATGGAGGTAATCACCCCGTCTTCCAGAAGAATATGTCCTCCGGAAAATTCCTCCCGGCGATCATTCATGGTGGCGCACACCAGAGGGCTTTGAATTAAAATACGTTTTGGATTCATTCGGTTCATTGAAATAAAGGGTGGGAATTTAAGCTCTTTAGATAAAAAGCCAACTCCACGGCTTCTTCCATTACCAAGGGGGTTTCTTCCGATTGAAAGTGAACATCATTGATTGTGAGGGGATTCAGGGTAAACTGCACGGATCCATGGGGATCCTCGTAAAAAAATTGACTGTCTTGCAGAAAGACAGCGGATGTGTGGCCGCGGATATTTTTTTCGATCCGATCGGTAGTGAGAAAATAACCATCCTGTTCTTGTTCAAAGGCTTCCCGGGTAAGATAGAACCGCGGCTTGATTTTGTAAGGATCCCCATTCGTGGGACAAAACGTCGTGCAGTTGCCACATTCGTTGCAGAATTCCGCTAGGTTCAGAATTTGAGACGGCTGCGTAATAGACAAGGTTCCCGTTGTCTGACACTCATAACCATCCTCTTTCGGAACCAAGATCATTTTGGGTTCCTCCAGAGGTTGAATGTCAAAGCTGAGATTGGCCAGATTCGGGCAGACGGTCACGCAAATGTTACAGACCTGATCGCAATACAGACACCGGGACGCTTCTTCCTGAGCCTGGTTTACGGTGAGCGTGGGATGGACCAGATCGAAGTTTAACCGCTGGTTTGGCGATTGCTCAGGCACCGGAATTCCTGGTATTCGCCGGGCGTATTTAAGCTGAGATTCAGTCTGATGAGCATATTTCTTTTCCGGTGGAATTTGGGAAGGTTCTCCAAGTCCCCGTGAACGCAAAATTTGAAAGGCAGCCCGACGTCCGTCTCCAATGGCGTTGATGACGGT
>JAADFQ010000256.1 GCA_013152835.1 FCB group bacterium | reverse complement strand
TACGATTCCCACTACGGTAACGGTGTCACCCACCATATACGACATGTCCGATTCCTCATCGAAACCGGCCTTCAACAGATCGCTGTAAAGTACCTGTTGAATACGTTGAATCCGGACCGCTCCTTTTTCCACCACGTCACGCGCCAACCGGGGCTGGATTTTGGTATCACCATAAGTATAATCCAGACATCCAACCACTTCGGCCAGGGCCTGATCCTGCGCGGGCCAGTAGAAATAATCCCATTTATCGTCTACGCGAACGGAATTGGTTCCGTCGGTCACGGACCATTCCCCATAACCCAGATCGGGATTATCCACAGTAACGTCACTCACGCCGACCAGACATCCCTCGTACGCTTCGGCATCCGTACCTCCCGTCATGATTTGTCCCGGTGTCACGGCGGCAGGGGAAATCATATTGACCGCAGGTCCATGGATAATGAATTCGGTCACATCGGTAATTTCGGTCATTCCCTTGTATTCATCGACCGTGCCGGTAAGGGTAACACTGTCTCCTTCGGCTACCGAATTGACAACTCCTTCGGAGGACTGAAAGGCGAAGTTATCCCAACCACCATACTCAAACACCAATATTCCGTTCCAGGGGCCCTCGGCATCCTGTACAAACAGGTACCGGTTGGAACTACTGCCCCAGAATTCCGCCGTTACAATCCCGCTTATGGTTACTTCCTGTCCATAGAGGGAAGATGTGTCAGCCGCAAAGGCCGTCCCGGAAGTGTCCTGAACATCGGCGATCGGCGTAATTACACCACCGGCGGAAAGGACAACGTAGGACAATGTGTCCGAATAACCCGTATTGGCATCATTGTCCGTGGCAGTGACAAAATACGTTACCGTCGTCCCGGCCGCTTGCCCCGGTACTACCCCTTCATAACTGTCACCGGAAACATTGGACATGGCTACATTCACCTCACCACTTCCGGCATCATATACAACCTCCGCGCTGAAAGTCCCATCATCCAATATCGTTGCCGAAACAGTAACATCCTCGCCGTCCACAGGGGAAGATGGGGTAATGGCAAGGTTGCTTATCCGGGGAGGACCGATCACCACAATATCGCGGTCGTCACGCGGAATAAGTTTGTAATTGCCGTAGGAATAATTCAGGGGACCGGTTATGGAAACAAACTGATCTCCCGCCGCTGGTACATAGGTATAACTTCCCGCGTTATTAATGTATAAGGTGTCGGTGCCATCGGTCACGCTCCATTCGCCATAACCTTCATCCGGATCAAGGACCGAAACGTTCTGGACTTGAATCAAAACCCCTTCCCATAACTCCCAATCGGATTGATTCAGGGTCAAAACCTCCGCAGCAGGGAGCGCATTCCCGGAGTTTATTACCGTTAAGGCTGTAACGTCTTTGATTTCGGACTTTCCATAATACTCGGCATATGTACCGGTCAGGTCCACACTATCACCACGCGAAACGGAATATCCGGTAGCGAAAACGTTAATACCACTATAGGCACCTGTCCCATCCTGTACATAAAACGCTGTGCTTCCGTCAGGTGTCTCGCCCGATCCTGCGGTCACAACGCCTTTTATCTGCACCTCCGTATCCACCGCAACCGCGCCGGATTGAATATCATAGATCGTAGTGGCGGTCTGTGCAAGCAGCCCTGTTGCTGTCAGGATCAATGTTAGCACTATTCTTTTCATTATTACCTCTCCTTTTTACAGTTACTTAATAATAAGAAATTTCCCTTCCTTAACTTGTTTATAAGCACCGCTGTTCGGATCCCGGTTTTCAACCGTAAACAAATAAAGACCGGTTGCGGCAGCCTGATCGTAGCGCGTAATAAGATCCCAGGCGTGTTCGCCGCCGCTGAAAACGGGGCTTTTATTTTCGTCGATATTTTGAATATCGCTACCGGAATATCCTGCGTCATGATAAAGGATATCCACCAGGTCCCCGGCCAGGGTAAAGATGCGGATTTCCGCTTTCGGTGGCAGATTCTGAAACCAGATCATTCGGTCCCGGCTGCCGTAACCGTCCCATTTGGCCTGTCCCCGGTACGGGTTCGGATAAACCCGCACTTCTCCCTGCCAGTCACCAACCGCGGGTTTTACACCGGGGTACACATATTTGCGGTTGGCATAGACCGAACTTTCAAGGCTTTCCAGATTCGCATCGGGATCCCCCCGATCGTAAGCGGTAACGGCGTAATAATTCAACCAACCGTTTTTTACACCGGAATTGACAAAACGATAGTGATAATACCGACCATTAATTTCAACGCTGTCGGGCTCGCCGAATTCATTCTTAATCCGGATTAAATCGAAACCGGTATTGTAGCCGATATTCGGATACGCGGGGTCCCGCTTATCGAATTCTCCAAGCAATGTGAATTCGGGTTTTTCATCCCCCACGGTTTTCCGGGCCCCGTAAATACGGTAACCTTCGAAATCCTTTTGCCGGCTAATGGGATCGATAAAATTTTCGGCATTATTCTGCCAGTAGATTGTCACCTCCCGGTCGCCCACGTCAAGGGTCATATTCGGCACCGGCGGTGGCTCGGGAAGAATGTAACGATCGATCACTCCATTCCCGTTTAAGTCCTCATCTTCCTCTAAAATGTTGTCACGGTTTTTATCTTCCCCGTCGTAAGCTTTTTGAGCCCAATCCACATTCACGTGCAGATTCGCTCTGCGCTCCGGCGAATCATCAATCGTCCCGTTCCAACGGGCAGTGGCAACGGCAAAAACCACATTACAGGACTCACCGGGGGGCAAAATCCAGTGCGAGGAATCGGCAGTGGCCGGTCGACTGCCCAGGGGGCCGGCGGAAACCAGAAAGAGCCAACTGTTGGGAGAATTGGGATATCCTTCGTTGGTATATTCGGGACCATTTCCACGCTGGACACTGGAACTCAATTTCTCATACCGTTCAAAATCAATCAAGGGCATGCTGAAGGACGGATAATCGGTGTTATTGGAATTAGTCCATACCCATTGATTATAATAAGATTTAACATAAGGACGCGGCACGGAACCACCGAGAAGGGTGATCCCGATATAAGATTCGGCCCAACCATCATCACCATCATAATCATACTGGTAAGCAATGTCACGTGTAAAACCGGACGCATCCAGCGACTGATCAAACCCGTCCAGATTGTCGTACCATGTCCAACCCCCACCGGGGGTGTAATAGTCGGTATAGTTCATATTCCCGACTGACGCATCGGTCCAAATCCCGACGTAAAGATCCTCAATGGTATTATTGGAGGCATTAGTAATGGTATAATTCAGGATTACAAAGGCATCGGCAAAAGAAAAATTCCAGGCATAAGATTCCAGGTGGATATTGACGCCTAAAGGAAGATGATTGGGAATACCGTTATCGTCGTTGGGGGTAACCCCGTAATCTTTGAAATCGGTTAACAAATCCTGGTGGGAAACAGCGTAGGGAGAATAATACTGAGCCATGGAATCCAGGGCCGTGGAAGAAATGGAGGAGCGGGTTTCGATTCCCGATGTCGGGAAAAATTCAAAGCCTTCCTGCCCGGATTCAAATACGCCATCCACAATGGCGGTGGAAACACGTCGGTCGCCATTGACAATTCCACCAACCCACAACCCGGCATAAGAAAAATGCTCTACCTGTTCACGCAGAATTTCAGTATGCTGCTTATACTGGCAGGAGGGAAGAATTTTGCCGTCAATTTTATTCCAACCGTTCCCAAGAAGACCAAAATTAGTAACGGTTAAACCCAATTGACCCACTGAAGTATAGCGATCAAACACGTCCTCGACAAACTGAGCCGACAGGACAGAAAAAGCAATTCCGATAGTAAAAAAGATCCGGCTGAAAGTAGTATATGATTTCGTCATTACAGCTTGAGCCACATACAATTATGTACATTAATATGTACAAAATCGATCCCCCCACTCATTTCCCGGAATAGGGGCAAACAAGTTAATGAAATATTCAACGATATGTCAATGATTGTGAGGAAAATAAACCGTAAGTCGGGGGAAAAACGACATTTCTCACCGGTTTCTAAACAACTTCTTACCGGCTTCTAACGGAACTCAAACATGGTCTCCACACTCGTCTGTGACCTGGCTGTTTCCGGGAAGTCAGTGAAACGGTTCGGGGAACTTATGATCCGACCCGCAGGGACTATTTCAACAGAACCATCTTACGCACGGCGGTATACCGGTCGGTCCTGATCCGGTAAAGATACACCCCGGCGCCGACCGTTTGCCCCCTATCGTCTTTCCCGTCCCAGCTTACGAAATGGAAACCGGGATTTTCATTAGGATCGATAAAACTCCTTATCTGTCGGCCCAGGAGATCGAAAATAATAATTTCAACCCGGGTCCTTTCCGGTATCCCATACCGAATGGTCGTTACCGGATTAAAAGGATTGGGGTAATTCTGATACAGTGAAAAACCAACCGGAAGCTTCGAACCGCCAATTTCGATTCCCAACGTATCATCCCAGGCCCTCCCCGGTGTTCCCTTATCGCCTTTTCCGTAGGGAGTGGTGGAAGCTTTCCAGCTCCCGGCCAGGTTGTTATCCAAATTCATATCGGTCAGGTACATGGAGACGCCACTGCCGTACGGGAAAGCGTTAGTATAATCAACTTCATCAACGATTTGTTGATCGGCATCCAAAAGAATTACCTGGTCTTCCGCATTGGAGAAAAATACGTTGGAATATTCATAATCGGCATAATATCCGCCGTTCAGTAACGTATCGGCGCTCCGGCCCATGACTAAGTACTCGCCGGGATCGATGATCACCTTCCCGTTTTCAACCTCGATTTGATGATAATCGTTACCGATATCTTTCAGGACCCAACCGGTGAGATCAATCGTGATGGTATCGTTATTATATATTTCCAGCCATTCGCCGTAGGTATCGGACACCTGGGCGGGATTGGGCATTATTTCGGAGATTACGATTTTATACGGTGAGGGTTCTCCGGCGGGAAATCGAAAATCGGCTATTACCGGCAGGTGGTCCGAAGCCATTGCCAGGGCATTGGCAACAGCCGTCGAAACCGAGGTATTGGTGCCGTAATTCACCGCCCGGTTAAAATGGTTTCCGTCATTACCAAAGGCCCAATAGGAATCGGCCACGTAGGTCATATCGTAGGTTTCTTCCATCACTGCGCCGGATACGAAAATCCAGTCGAAGCGATCGTCCAGCCCTCCGGTTGAGCCACCGTCTCCCGGGTCGGTAGTCCGGGTGGATTGGGTATGGACCTCCGCAAAAGCTCCATTATTGTGCCATTCTCCGATCCGGTTTACCGGATCGAACAATTGTCCGTCGCTATCATCGCCGGGCTGGGTAAGAATATTAAAGGCCGGTTCGGTATTATTTGCATTGCTGTATATGTTGAAATCCCCGCAAACGATAAAATGAGTACCGGGAGCCAGATCATTCAGATAATTCCGTAATATTGTTGCTTCCGTTTTTCGCGTACTGGCATTATCCGTATCTCTCCCGGCCTTTAGGTGAACACCATAAACACGGACGCGAACACCGGTTGACACTTGTTCCAGGATAAACTCCACCACACTCCTTAATCCATAGGATTGGGGCGCGGAAATAGTCCTGGTGCTTACAAACTTAAAATGTGTGGGTTTATAATAAAGAGCAATATCCACGTTAGTAGTTTGATCAATGAATTGCGCCCCTTTCCACGCGCCGGGAGATACCACGTTCAAAACATTATTTAAAAAATTATTGTAACCGGTACTTCCCTTCACCTCCTCGCAGACCAATACATCGGGCGCGGTTTCCTTAATCACGGTCTGAAAATAAGCATTGCGGGATACGGGGTTTTCGTAATTCAACAGATTGTAGGTCATAAACCGGTACACCTGCCCCTGCCCCAGGCAAAACGAAACCAGCAACGCCAATAGCACCAACCGCTTTTTTATCATCACATTTACTCGATTTCGGCCCTGATATCGCCGACATGGATTTCCCGGTGATTCAAAAGTTTTTTCGATCGATAATTCCGCAGGCTTTCCATTTCGACCGCTGTTAATAAATCCAGATGTTCCAGCAATGCCATGGTTGCCACCGGCATACAACGTTGGTTCCCATCCAATACCTTCAGGGCAATGCCAAAGGTCTCTCCCTGTTCGGTTCGTATGCCGATTCCCCGAACCGCTTCACCGCCGACTTTCGTAATCGCCCGGCCCCGCAGGGCGGTGATGAAATCGGTATCGAACCTTTTTTCACCGGCTATCAGGTACGGATTATTTACCATCGCCTGTTTTACCTGCCTTAATTCGGGGTATTCCCCGATCATAAGGGTTTGAAAAAGGCCGGCTATTTTACGCAACGATAAAAACATCGTCGGGGCACTGCAACCGTCGATGGCATAAGGGATTTTTTCCAGGCCGGTATAAATTTTAACCAAATCAAAAATGGCTTTCTGCACCGGATGGTCGGGGTTGGTATATCCCGTGGGGTCGACTCCCAAATGCTTCGCCAGGCACAACATTCCGGCGTGTTTTCCACTGCAATTATTATGGAACGGTTCCGGTTTGATCCCGGACCGGATTAATTCTTCGCGGGTCGCGCGATGGTAGGGATAATGGCTTCCGCATTCATAGAAATCCACGGGAAAACCAAGTTTAGCCATCATGGACCGGGCTGTTTTCACGTGGATTTCCTCGCCGTTATGAGAAGCGCACATTAATGCCAGTTCCGCTTCGGAAAAACCGGCTGCTGCCACCGCGCCGGCCTTTACACCGGCCGCCGCCTGAAACGGTTTTAATGAGGAACGAATACAGGTAACATATTCAGGATCGCCGGAAGCGTAAACGATTTTACCGGTTTCACCAACCACGACAGCATAAACCACGTGTTTGCTTTCAATATATTTACCGCGGTATACGTGACATAAGATCGACATATTTCTAATCCGTTATTCCTGCTTAACAAAGACAAAACACCGGGATCGACCCTCGTCCTCTCGAAATTTCCGGGAATTGTTCATTCCGTTAAATCGGGGAATGTCAATGCATCGATTCCCTGCAATTCATCCGTTCCCACCAAAATACGAATTATTTCATTACGGGATGAACAAAAAAAGGCGTTTGGCAAAACTTTTATTTTACGGGTGGAACCGATTAAAACGGGCCTGTGGATCGGTTCAAGATATCCATACCGGTAAACCTTCAGCGTTTGCTTTTTTAACAAAGCATTTGCCAGAGATATCCCGACCCCCGAAATGGTTCGAGACTGTAAGCTTCGGTACGGGATTTTCAACTTCGTCCGTCTGTCGGCGTCCTCAGACCGTGGAATTTGGGTGTGAACAAGAATAAAGGCTGTCATTCCAAACTCGAATTTCCACCACCGGAAATCGATTAATGAACTCGGTCCCGCCGCCCGGTGGATCGCACCGTCCACGCCCCCGCCACCTAGCAACGAGGTGTTGGCGGCATTTACGATGACATCGACGAATTGCCGGGTGATATCTCCCTGAATGGCTTGGATTCGATCGGTCAGGTTCATGGTGATGACCCTGCGAAAATTTATTGTTATCCCTTAATTACCCCTAACGGTCGGAAACGCGCCACTTTGCGACTGATTCCCGCACCGCCCATCACTTCCACCACGTCCGCTACATCCTTGTAGGCGTGGGGCATCTCTTCGGCGATGGTTCGCCGGCCGTGGGCCATGATTTCCACACTGCACTGTCGCAACTCAGCGATCATATCCATGGACTTACTCATTTTGCTGGGTTTTTCCGGCTCATCATCCGGCCGGCCCCGTGACAAGAGGAGCCAAAGGTTTCCATCATCGCCCTGGCGGTTCCCACGCACAGGTAAGAGTAACGTCCCATGTCACCGGGAATCAAAACGGGTTGTCCGCAGGGGCGATATTCCGGGGGAAGTTCCGGATGGTCGGATCCGAAGGCTCGGGTCGCCCCTTTGCGATGAACGCAGACGGTCCGTTTCGTCCCATCAATTTCATGGGTTTCGAATTTGGCGATGTTGTGGCAGATATCATACACGGTACGCAGGTTTAATTTCTTGGCGTTTATCACCAGGGCTTCTACAAAAGCTGTTTCCGTGAGGTGTTTGATCACCTGCCGGTTGACAAAAGCGAATTTGGCAGCCGCCCGCATGGCCTCCAGGTAGGATTTGCGGTTGGAGGATTTCCCGGCTCAGATTGATGGTCAGCAGTCGCACGCCGCAGTTGATGTTGTAGCCGACACCACCGTGGGATATGACCTCCTTTCTCCAGATCCATGGCCGCCACGCCGCCGATGGGGAAACCGTAACCCCAGTGAATGTCGGGCATAGCCAGCAAATACCGCACAATGCCGGGCTGGTGGGCCACGTAACGGACCTGTTCCAAGCAAGGGTCGTTTTCAATATGCCGCAGCAGTTCGCGATTAGCATAAATGCGTCCCCGGACGCGCATGGTCCCGCTCCTGGGAAGTTCCCACAGGTAATCGCCGATCTGTTCCAGGACCAGACTCATATGTCGAGGATGATCGTGGCCACCCAGCCCCGTGCTTCCTGCGGTACTGGGAGTAACTGTGCTTTATTTAAGCAATATCATCTTCCTGGTCTGAATAAAATTCTCCGTACTTAACCGGGAAAAATATATTCCGGATGGCAGTCCATGACCATTCCAGGATATTTCATAAGTTCCCGGTTGTAATTCACCAGTTATCAGAGTAACAACTTCCTGTCCCAATAGAGTATGGATTTTCAGCGTGGTCTTGCTCTGTTTGACGAGAGAAAACCGGATGGTAGTTACCGAATTGAAGGGATTAGGATAGTTTGGGAATAAATAGATTTTTTCCGGTAACTGGTGGGTTTGATTCACTGCGATTCCTAACCCGGTTTCTCCGCCGGTAGTTGTATGCAAGATCGTTCCCCCTGATCCTATGACCCATCCGGTGGTGGCATCCGTGAAAAAGACATTGGAAAGAGGACGGGAAGTTCCGGAGGTTTGCGTGTTCCATGTTTCGCCGCCATTGGTGGTATGCATAATTTTGCCAAAAAGACCAACCGCCCAACCGGTATCAGCATCGGTGAAATAAACACCGTAAATGCAGTCAGAAGTGCCGGTGGATTGCGCGTTCCAGGTGGTACCACCGTTAACAGTATGCAGAATCGTTCCGTGATCTCCAACCGCCCAACCGGTATCAGCATCGGTAAAATAAACACTGTAAATGTCGTCAGAAGTGCCGGTGGTTTGCAGGCTCCAGGTAGCGCCACTGTCGGTTGTGTGTAGGATAGTACCTCTAGATCCTACTATCCAACCGGTGTTGGCATCGGTGAAATACACGCTGGAAAGCGTTCGGTAAGTGCCGGAGGATTGCGGGCTCCAAACGGCCCCTCCATCAGCAGTGTGTAAAATCGTTCCGTGGCCTCCTACGGCCCAGCCGTTGTTGGCATCCGCGAAAAAGACCCCAAAGAGGTATTCTGAAGCTCCTGAAGGTTGCCTATTCCATGTTGCCCCTCCATCGGTTGTGAATAAGATCATTCCAAAAGGTCCCACGACCCAGCCGTTGCTGGTATCGGTGAAATAAACACCATAAAGCCAATAGGAGGTTCCAGAGGGTTGAATATTCCAGTTTGCACCTCCGGTAGTCGTATGCAAGATTATGCCGTTCCCTCCGACGACCCAACCGGTATTGGCATCCAGGAAATAGACGCCGTATAGGTAATCGGAGGTTCCGGTGGATTGAGCGCTCCAGTTTGTACCGCTGTCAGTAGTATGCACAATGGTACCGGCCTTCCCCACAGCCCAGCCGATACCGGTGTCGTTGAAATAGACATTGTATAACCAATCAAAAGTTCTGGAAGATTGGGTATTCCAGTTGGTACCGCCGTTGGTGGTGTGAAGGATTGTGCCAAAATGTCCCACAGCCCACCCGGTATTAGTGTCAGTGAAATACACTCCACGAAGGTTATTGTAAGTTCCGGAAGATTGAAGGTTCCAAGTAGTGCCACCATCGGTGGTGTGGATAATTATGCCATCGCTCCCGACAGCCCAGCCGGTATTGGCGTCCGTGAAAAATACACCGTGAAGAAATTTGTAAGTTCCGGAGTTTTGGTAGTTCCAGGTAGCACCACCATCGGCGGTGTGAATAATCGTTCCCCACTCTCCCACTGCCCAACCAAGGCCGGTGTCGGTGAAATAGACACTATAAAGCGAATAAGACGTTCCGGAGGATTGCTTGTTCCAGGTAAGGCCGCCATCGGTGGTATGCAGCATGAAGCCAATTTCTCCCACGACCCAACCGGTATTGGCATCCGTGAATATTACATCATTTAATGTTATGTATGTTTTGTAAAACTGTATTTCCCAAGTATTACCACCGTCCGCGGTGTGCAAGATGGTACTACTATCTCCCACAGCCCAACCAGTGTTGGCGTCGGTGAAATATACAGCGCGAAGGTTGTTGAAATTACCGGAAGGTATCTGGTCCCACGTGGCGCCGCCATCGGTGGTATGTAGGATGGTACCCACCTCTCCCACAGCCCAGCCATTATTGGCATCCATGAAATATACGCCCAGAAGGTCGTTGCCTTGGGGTAACGGGTTCTGCCAGTACCACCCTTCCCGGGCATAGCCGGTAACTATCAAAAGCAAGAACACTACGGTTTGCACTTTTCTAAACATGACGATCTCCATTATTGGCCCAACTCGGTGATGTCTTAAACTTCCTGTAAAAAGAAAAGAGTGGCCTCGTGCTAAGTTTTGCGGGTGGGTGAAAAAGTAATCCATAAACCAAATCGACAGGAGGCCACTTATGAGGAAAATACTAGCAAGTAAGAAATTGCGCAAGAAATTTAGCGAAGCCATTAGAGGCGGGGAACCCAAGAAATCCTTATTGGATCTGGTGATGACGCGGGGTGTTACCCTAATCATCCAGGAACTTTTGGAGCAGGAGGTGACCGACTTTCTGGGACGCGAGCACTATCAGCGTCGGAGCCGTAGTACTGAAGCCCGGCGGGGATCGACTGCTGTCCCGGACCGCTGTCAGCCATGCTACCGAGGTTCTCTGGGGAGAGTTTGAAACTTTCCGGAATCGGGATTTGAGCATTTTTGAAGTTTGGATGCGTTACGACAGGAGCTTGGTATCAGTGAGAGGGAAAGAAATAATAAAAGATCAGGGTCCGTTCATAAAGATGAAAAGGCCACCTTTTTACAGGAAAAATAGGACTTGATCTACGAATTATTTCCTTACCGGATGAATAAAAAAAGTTTTCTTATAACATCCGCCCGATCATTGTACACTTGCATTTTTGATCATTAGGAAG
>JAADFQ010000255.1 GCA_013152835.1 FCB group bacterium | reverse complement strand
TGGGGCAGTAGTTCCAACCGGTACCTGTTTGTACAGGATGCCGAGGGTCCCTGGAACGGAATATTGGTATTTGAGTATGGTGGTTGGGATAACTTCGCCTTTCAGTCTTCCGAAGGAGTTGTCAATTCGGTTGCCGAAGGAGACAGTGTTACCCTTACCGGTACGGTCGATGAATACAAGGGAATGACCGAAATTACCGATGTGACCGAATTCATTATCCATGGGCCTGCGGTCAATATGATTTCCCCTGCCGCCGTGACACCGGGACAAATCATGACGGGAGGTACGGATGCCGAAGCATATGAAGGATGCCTGGTAGGCGTGAGCAACGTTACCGTGGATAATCCCGACCTTGGTTATGGCGAATGGTCCGTGACCGATGGAACCAATTCCGTCCGCGTGGACGACAGTTGGGATTACTACTATTGGCCGGTACAAGGTCAGGAGTTGGCTGAAGTTGTCGGATGTCTGGATTATCATCATGGTGACACCAAAATCCAGCCTCGTTTGGCGCGTGATGTGGTGGAAAAGGGAGCAGTTCGGATTCAACGTATTCAACAGGTATTATACAGTGATTTGTTGAAGGCCGGGTTTGATGAAGAATCGGATATGTCGTACATGCTGGGTGACACCGTCACTGTTGTGGGAATCGTAACGATGCCCACCGGATTGAGTTTTGCCGGCGCCGGTGTCAAATTCATCTACGAAGATGAAAACGGTGGCCCCTGGAGTGCCATCCAGTCTTATGATCCGGACAGTACGGCTTTCCCGGTATTATTTGAGGGCGATAAAATCAGCGTCACCGGTGTCGTTTCCGAATTCTCAAGAGGCCCCTCAAATATGACCGAACTCTTCATCACCCAACCGATTGAAATAATTGATTTCGGTTTAGCGACACCGGCCGTTCCCGATGTCCTGACCGGAGATCTGCGCTGGCCCACGGAAGCGGAGCAGTGGGGTACCGTGATGGTTCGTGCGAATGACGCCATTGTAAAGGAAAATGACCTTCCTTATGGTGAATGGTCGATCGATGATGGTTCCGGGAAAGTAAACGTGGATGATGATTCGGACAGCCTCAGTGCCTGGCAGGAAGCAAACGGCCGGCCGCCGGTGGGAACGTTCATCACTTCAATTAAAGGTTGGGTTTACCATCACTTCGGTTCCTACGCTGATTCCACAGCATATAAGCTGGAGCCCTTGTACCCACGGGATATTGTTTTTGGCGCCGGGCCACCCAATATCCAGAATGTTTCCCGTGATCCCTGTACCCCGGGTCCGGATGAAGCCGTGACCGTGACTTGTGATATTGAGGATAATTCCACCGTAGCATCGGCTGAGATTATGTATTCCACCGACGGGGTCAATTATCAGGCCGTGGCTATGACCAGTTCCGATAATCTGACGTGGGCCGGTACCATTCCGGCGACGAATAGCGATGGTGCTAAGGTTTATTATTATATTCTGGCCACCGATGACGGCGCAGACCAGGACCAACCTAAGACCAGTTCCTATCCGGTTGATACGGAAACGGATCAATTGGGCTATATGACCAAATCCGGTGGTTTGTCCATCAAGGATATTCAATACACGCCGTGGGCGTGGAAATTCGCTGTACAATGGTTGTGAAGTAACAGTGACCGGTATCGTGACGGCGGATACCGCGCAGTACAATAGCTGGTACAAAGCTTACGCGATCCAAAGCGAAAGCGCGCCCTGGAACGGGATTATTTTTGATGGTTGGGACGATAGCCAATTAACGCGTGGTGACGAAGTAACCATCACCGGTTTGGTCGAGGAATTCGACCCGGCCCAGCATTTCAAATGGGACAACAATACCAAGATCATTAATGTCTCCAGTGTAACGGTAAACAGTACCGGGAATTCGATTGAACCCATGGTGGTCAGTACCGCCGATTTGGCACAGGATGCCGAAGAGGTGGAATCGTATGAAGGTTGCCTGGTCAGGCTTACCAACGTAACGGTCAGCTCGGTTAATTCGTACGATTGGTCCGTGGTGGACGATTCCGGAATCGAGTGCCTGATTGATGACGATATGGCCACACCGGCAGCAGGCAACTTTATGGGCGACTTGCAGGTAGGAAACACGCTGGAAACGGTAACGGGAATTCTTAATTTCAGTTTCGGGACTTACAAAATCCAGATTCGCGATATGGCTGACTTGGGTCAGTTAAGCACGGACGATGATTTCAGTATTATTCCCCATAAGTTCGCGTTGTACCAGAATTACCCGAATCCGTTCAACCCGGAGACCAGGATACGCTTTGAGCTGGCTTCCCGGCAAAATGTGAAATTGGTTGTGTACAACCTGCTTGGTCATAAGGTTCGTACATTAACGAACGAGGTGTACAATCCCGGTTACCATGTGCTGAACTGGGATGGCAGGAACGATGCCAATCGACAGGTCAGCTCCGGTATATATATTTACCGGATAAAAGCCGGCGATTTTGTGGATCATAAAAAAATGATCCTGCTTCGATAACTGTTGTTCCGTTACTACCAAGAGTGATTTTCGACTGTTTGTCGAAAATACCTAACGATGGAACAGCAATTGAATAAATAGGACATGGAGCAGAGAGGAATACCTCCTCTCTGCTCCCTTGTTCTATAATTGAATAATTAATGATGGAAAACAAATAGGGACAGACCTGTGGTAGTGATCACGAATCGTAAGAGGAGCATTTAACAGGAATGTCGATTTTCGCTAAGTTAACATACCCCATAATCCTGGTTTCTTTATTCCTGGGGTCATGTTCCCTTTGGGAATATGAAGACCCTTCCAAACCGTATGAATCCTCGCCGCCTGAAACCTATCTATCGCTTACCGCGATTGACACCATTTATGCCGCCATAGATGATATTGTTATTACAACGGATCCGTTAACGGGTGACACCCTGCGCGATACCCTTTGGACCTACGCGATCGGAACCGATCCCGATACCACCATGATTTGGGATACCTTAAGCCATGCTTTCACCACTATTACCACCAGCCGTCAGGTTCTTCACTGGTGGGGTGAAGACCAGGATGGAGATGTAATCGGTTACTTTTATAAATGGAATGTGGACACGGCCTGGACATATACCACGAAGGAAATGGGTCTTTTCTATGTCCCCATACGTACCGATCTGGATGTGTTTCGATTTGAGATTGCCGCCCTGGATAACGACAGTCTGGTTGATCCCACGCCGGCGCAACTGGTTTTACCGATAAAAAATTCACCTCCCACCATCGATTTCCGGTACCGCAGTAATCCTTTTATTGCCGATATAAAAAGTGACACGAGTTTTACTTTTCCCACAAGAACATTTGTGTGGGATATTAACGACCAGGATGGTATCGAGACGGTGACGGATATTTTTTATGC
>JAADFQ010000254.1 GCA_013152835.1 FCB group bacterium | reverse complement strand
CAGGAAGAAGAAGAAATATCCGATGAGTTGAGGGAACAATATTTAGGTACCTTCTCTGATATATCCGAAAATGAAGTGATTACCGGTCGCGTGATCGGAATTAATGAAAAAGAAATTTTAGTCGATATCGGTTTTAAATCGGAAGGCCTGATCGATCGTTCCGAATTCCCTCCCGAGGAAATTCCGGAAATCGGTCAAACCCTGGAAGTCTATCTGGAACGACTGGAAAACCAGGTGGGAAATACGATTCTATCCAAAACCAAGGCCGATTTCATGCGCCGTTGGAAGGAATTGAAAGAATTCTTCGAGAATAAAACGACTTTTACCGGGAAAATCGTCCGCCGTATCAAAGGTGGAATGGTGGTCGATGTGGGTGTTATTCAGGCTTTTCTTCCGGGATCACAAATTGATGTGCGACCGGTGAAGGATTTCGATCAATACCTGGATCAGGAAATTGAACTGCGGATTGTGAAATTCAACGAAGCGCGGAAAAACATTGTGGTTTCCCATAAGGCCATTCTGGAAGATTCCCTGAAGGTGCAACGGGAAGCCCTCTTTGAAAAGATCAAGGTTGGCGAAATTATGGAAGGCCGCGTAAAAAATATCACCGATTTTGGGGTCTTTATTGATCTCGGTGGATTGGACGGACTGCTCCATATTACGGATCTGAGCTGGGGCCGCGTTAACCATCCTTCCGAAATGGTAGATCTGGATGAAACCATAACGGTGAAAGTCATTGACTATGACGAAGAAAAACGCCGTGTTTCCCTGGGGCTGAAGCAACTCACCCCCCATCCCTGGGAAAATATCGAAGAGAAATATCCGGTGGGAACGGTGGTCAAGGGACGGATTGTCAGTATGACCAATTACGGTGCTTTTATTGAAATCGAACCTGGCGTGGAAGGTCTGATTCATGTTTCCGAAATGTCCTGGACCCGCCACGTGAAAAACCCCTCCGAATTATATTCCATGGGCGATGAGGTGGAAGCGGAAGTCCTTTCCATCGATGTGGAAGAACGGAAAATCAGTCTGGGTGTGAAGCAGCTTCTCCCGGATCCCTGGGATAAGATCGAAGAAAAATATATGGTGGGCACGGTCCATAAGGGTTCCGTGAGTAATCTCACCCAGTTCGGCGCCTTTGTGGAATTGGAAGAAGGTGTGGACGGATTAATTCATGTTTCTGATCTTTCCTGGACGAAAATCGTTCGTCATCCGAAGGAAATTCTGGAAAAAGGACAGGATGTGGAAGTTCGGGTCCTGGAAGTTTCCCGTGACAACCGGCGAATTTCCCTGGGACTGAAACAGGTTCACGACGATCCATGGCCGGAAATCATCAAGATATTTGATACCGGTAAGGAAGTAACCGGCGACATTATCCGCATTCTGGATAAGGGCATTATTGTTCAACTGGAACACGATGTGGAAGGGATTATTCCTTTCGGTAAGCGTTCTAAAAGAGAACGGAAAACCCTGGTCCAGCAATATAAGATCGGGGAACCGATTTCCGGTATTGTAATGGAAGTGAAACCGGATGAGAAAAAAATCATTCTGTTCAAGGATGAATTAAGCACGGCAGGGAAAAAACGTTCTCCCCGTGATGAAGTTCAGGATTATTTAAAGAACCAGGATTCTCCGGCGACCGAAAAGATCGAAATTCCCGATGCCCTGAAAGACAGCGGCAGCGACAAAGAAGATTCCGGGGAATAATCCACTCCGGGGATTGAAAAGGTTTTGCGCCGGTCATCCCGCCCGTCATTTCTTAAACGACAGAATATACTTCTTCGTTTAGGCGCTTTGGGGCTGGCGGCAATTCTGTGGCTCTTTGTAGTCAGCGGAAATCAATATAACTGGGTTTTGTCGCTTCCGCTGGAAGTTCGGAATCTCAGCGCCCGCAAAGCCTTACGGGAAGAAGTACCTCAAACCGCCCAGGTTCGTTTCAGAGGATCCGGGCGGTCTTTGTTCAAAGCCTATCTGTTGAAGGATTTTTACGAAGATTTTAAACTGGTCATCGATTTGGAGCGGATTTCGGAAGAATATGATTTTTATTTAAACGACTATTACGAATCCTATCCTTCGAAAATCGTCATCCCGCCGGGATTGGGTATCCAATATGTGGAAGTGGTTTATCCCGATGAAATCCATATCAGCCTCGATGATGTATTATCCAAAACGGTTCCGGTCCGACCGCAATTGGTCGTTTGGCCGGCGCCCGGTTATGTTCAGGTAGGCAATTTGTCCTTTACGCCGAAAGTAGTGGAAATTGCCGGGCCGAAAGACCTGATCTCTTCGGTACGGTATGTGGAAACAGAGCGGGATACGGTGGACCAGGCAATGAGTCCGGTACGGAAAAACCTGACCCTGAAATCACTGGGACGACTGATCCAGTTTTCGGTTCAAACCATTCCCTGCAAAGTAGATGTACAGGCCATCAGCGAACGCATTATTCCGGAGATTCCGGTGAATGTGACCAACCTGCTGCCCGGTCTTCGTATTTTCGTCAATCCCAAAACGGTTTCCCTGACCGTTGTGGGCGGGGTCAATTATATTGCCGGTATCACTCCCGATGATATTCAGGCAATAGTGGATTTTGAAAACGTATGGGATCCCAAACGACAATTTTATCAACCGGAAATCACCGTGCCGTCGGAAGTATTGAATTGGCAGGATTTATCCCCCAAAAATGTTGAACTGGTTGTAACGCGCAACAGTCCGTGATTGTCCTTGGTATTGAATCTTCCTGCGATGAAACCGGTGTGGCCATTTGTAAAGATGGCCGCATTGTATCCAGTGTCATCAGTTCCCAGGTCGTTCACCAACGCTACGGGGGTGTCGTTCCGGAAATTGCTTCCCGGGAACATGAAAAAGTTTTAAATCTACTGGTCGATCAGTCGCTGGATAAGGCCGGATTGGCGGTAAGCGACCTGGGGGGAGTTGCCGTGACTCGTGGGCCGGGACTGGCGGGAACCCTGCTTACCGGTGTCTGTTTTGCCAAGGGACTGGCCCTCGGGTTGGATATTCCGATAGTGGGCGTCAATCATGTGGAAGCACATGTATTCGCGAACTTTCTGGCCGATCCCACGTTGAAGTTCCCGTTTGTATGTCTGCTGGTTTCGGGAGGCCATACCCAACTCTGGCTCATTGAGGGACTCCATCACTACACCCTGTTGGGTGAAACGCGGGATGACGCTGCTGGTGAAGCCCTGGATAAGGGTGCCCGGGTTTTGGGTCTGGGATATCCGGGTGGACCGGAAATTGAAGCGTTAAGTCGCTCCGGAAACCCGAATAAAATAAAATTCCCGCGGGCTTTTTTGAAATCAGGTAATCTTGATTTCAGTTTCAGCGGACTGAAAACATCATTGTTATACTTTATGGATGATTTCTCAGAAACAGACCAGACAATCCGTAAACAGGACATAGCCGCTTCCTACCAACAAGCTGTGGTGGACGTACTGTCTTCCAAATTGGGATGGGCCGCTGATCAAACCGGTGTGGATTGTTGTGTCGTCGCCGGAGGCGTGGCCGCCAACCGGGTCCTGCGCACTGCCTGCCAAAAGCAACTGTTTCCGCGTAAGGTTTTATTTCCGGACATGGAATATTGTACCGATAATGGCGCCATGATTGCCTTTCTGGGTGAAATCTATTTATCCGACGGGCGTAAATCCAATCCGGAATTTACCGTGGATCCCAATCTGAGGATGGAGAACCGATGACGGTCCGCTGGCTGCATGGGACCGATTTCTGGTTCTGGATGATTTTAGTGCTCGTGTCCGGAGCGCTGATTTGGGGTTTCCGGAAGGGACGGAGAATGCCCTGGTTCTCCTGGTTGCTGACCCTTCGTATCCTGATTTTCGGCAGCTTGCTGATTGGTCTCTTTCAACCCCGGATCCGGACACGTCAGATTTCCATTACGCCGTTGAAGTGGAACATTTATGTGGATAATTCGATTTCTATGGGATACCATCAAAATCCATCCCTGGTTTCACTCCGGAATGGCGTGCAGGATTTACTTCATACTTGGGAAAAAACAACTTCCATCGATATTTATCAATTTTCCCGGGATGTGAAACAAATTGACACACCCGGTTTGGAAGCAGACGGTTCCGCCACGGATTTGGGAAAAGTTTTGCGGCATATTCGATCCGAATCCAACGAGTTGGCCGGGGCAATTATCATCACCGACGGACAAATTACCCAGGGCGAAGATCCCGCGGATTTAGTCCGGGATTTATCCATACCCGTATTTACTTTGGGTGTCGGGGATTCATCCACGATGGTGGATGTGGCCATTAAATCCATTGATGTGCCTACGGTGGCTGTGAAAGGCGAACCGGTGGATGCCGGGGTTATCTTATCGAATACGGGAACGGGAGAGAACCGCCTGAATGTTTCCCTCTATTCCCGTACAAAGATGCTTGGTTCACGGTTTGTTTCGCTTTCCGGCGGGGGAGCGCAAACCCAGGTGAAATTTCGTTTCACACCGGAGGCCATCGGACCCTCAACCTACCGGGTCCAGGTTTCAACCTTACCGGATGAAGTGAATATTGAGAATAATCGCCAATCTTTCGACATCACCGTCCTCAAGGATCGCTACAATGTGGCGGTGATTACCGGAAGTCCGGGATTCAATACCGGTGTTATCAAGGCTCTGCTTACGGAACTTCCCCGGGTGCATCTGGATCATTATGTACAAATCGGCAATGAATTTCGCCCTCCCCTGAAGTCCTTCTGGGAAACGCCCTATGAATTAATTGTATTTGAAAATTTTCCCACGGAACCGTTGCCGCGGACCTGGCAGCGCATCTTAGCACGGAAAATAGTGGCGCAACATTCTTCTCTGGCCTGGTTCGGAGGACCGGACATGGATCAGGAAGCGGCTCGCGGATTATATCCCTTTTTCTATATTCAGTCCATGGGTGACGTTTTGGAAGAATCCTCTGATTATGCACTTAGTTTTACGGATTGGATCCAGTCGCTTTCGTTCCTGGCCTCGTTCTCGAAACAAGTCGATCTGAGAACAGCAGTTAATTTCCCTCCGGTACATCCGGGTCTGCAAATTGAAGGGACCCGTAATGACCAATGGGTGCTGGCGGAACTGGCTTCCACGCTGTCAATTCCGGCCCTGTTGATCGGCGAAAAAGAAGCGTTACGCTATGCCGTCTGGACGCCCAGGGATTTGGCTGCCCTGCACTATAAACTGATTGGTTCGCCGGATCAGGCAATCGTTGATGGATTCATACAAAAAATATTTAGCTGGTTAATGAAGACATCGGGCGATAATGATATGTATTTCCGTCTGAATAAAACTTCATTTCAACAGGGTGAACTGATTTCAGTCATGGGAAACCGAATTGCACCCGCCGGTCCCGATGCCCGCGCACTGGTTCATATTTCGAAAGACGGTGTAGTTATTAATACCGCCGAAATGGAATATCAGGCCGAAAAGGATCGCTGGGAAGGAGAACTCTACGCACCAAGCCCGGGCCGCTATTTTTATGAGGTGGTTTTCCAGGAGGGAGGCGAGGAGTCGCGAGAGACCGGTGAATTCAGGGTTCAGGAAAGTCAGGTGGAGTTGAATCAGGTGGTATTAAATGCGGATGTACTGAAATCCATCAGCAAGAAAACAAACGGCACCTTTTATCTCTGGAAGAATAAAACCAAACTCAACGACGTAGTGGAAGATGAGCAGCGTAAGGAAATAAAACACTCCGAATGGGGCTACATGGAGCATCCCTGGGTTTGGACGGTAATTATCCTGTTCTTCGCCGGCGAATGGATTCTTCGCCGAACACTTGGTTTACCTTAAATTTAAGCTTATTTTATCCATGCAAAACCAATTATTCATTAAGAGGAATTCATGAAACGTGTTACAGTCGTAGGGACCGGTTATGTAGGACTGGTCAGCGGTGCCGGTATTTCCGATTTTGGAAATCGGGTGATTTGCGCCGATATTGATGAGGATAAAATTGATCGTTTACTCCAGGGGGAAATTCCTATTTATGAGCCCGGGCTGAAGGAA
The DNA here is from genome assembly GCA_013152835.1 of FCB group bacterium. Taxonomy (GTDB): domain Bacteria; phylum Fidelibacterota; class Marinisomatia; order Marinisomatales; family J089; genus J089. The sequence goes on along the minus strand of JAADFQ010000254.1, from coordinate 5,398 downwards.
ATTGTCAAACGGAATGTGGAAGCTGGGCGTTTGGTTTTTACCTCCGATGTAGCGGAAGCCATATCTCTTTCGGACATCATTTTCATTGCCGTGGGGACGCCCCAGGGAGATAATGGGGATGCTGATTTGAGCGCTATTTTCGCGGTGGCCAAAACGATCGGTGAAAATTTGAATACACCGAAAACGATTTGTACGAAAAGTACGGTTCCCATCGGAACCGGCAAGAAAATTTGTGATCTTATTCAACAGACAAAAAATAATGGTCATTCCTTTCACTATGTATCCAATCCTGAATTTCTACGGGAGGGATCGGCGGTGAAGGATTTTATGCATCCGGACCGGGTCGTGATTGGTACCAATTATCCGGAAGCTTTCCAGGTAATGCGGGAAGTCTACCGGCCGTTGTATATCAATGAGACACCGTTAATCGAAACCAATGTGGAAACGGCGGAAACGATTAAATATGCCAGCAACGCATTTTTGGCTCTGAAAATCAGCTATATGAATGAAATTGCCAATCTCTGCGAAACGGTTGGTGCGGATGTACACGTTGTGGCTAAAACGATGGGTTCGGACGGACGAATCAGTCCCAAATTTCTCCATCCCGGACCGGGATTCGGCGGCTCCTGTTTCCCGAAAGACACGCGGGCGCTCTTATCTATTGCCCGTGAACGGGGACTGAAATTCCGAACGATTCAGGCGGCAGTGGAGGCGAACGAAGCCCAAAAAGACCGGATGGTTGAAAAACTGAAGAAACTGATTGCCGCTCCATTGGATTCAACGACGGTTGCCGTATTGGGTTTGAGTTTTAAACCGCAAACCGACGATGTCCGGGAATCGGCCAGTATTCCCATGATTCAAAGTCTTCTGAATGACGGTGCCCGGGTTCGGGCCTATGATCCCATCGCCAACTCTACAATGGCTGAGATCTTTCCCGACATTGATTATTGCGAGCGATGGGAATCAGCCGTTCAGGATGCTGACCTTGCCGTCATCATGACCGATTGGAATGAATTCCGGGGAATGGACCTGAACAAATTGAAAGTATTGATGAAGAATCCCCGGGTTTTGGATACCCGGAATATTCTCAGCATATCCGAATTAACCCGGCTTGGTTTCGATTTTGACAACGTAGGACGGAGTACACAGTAATGGATTTTATTTCCACGGCGATCTCCGATGTTGTGCGGATTCAACCCATCGTGTATAAGGATCAACGGGGATACTTCTTTGAATCGTTTAAACAGTCTGAATTTGAACAGGCGGGACTTCCCACGGAATTTGTTCAGGATAACCAGGCATTTTCGGAAAAAGATGTATTGCGGGGACTGCATTACCAGTTAAACTATCCCCAGGGGAAGCTGGTATCGGTTCCTCTGGGAAGAGTACTGGATGTCGCCGTGGATATTCGACGAGCTTCGCCTACCTTCGGTCAATGGGTGGCAGCTGAATTGTCAGAAGAAAACCACGAAATGCTGTATATACCCCCGGGGTTTGCCCACGGATATTGCGTGCTTTCCAGGGTGGCGCTTTTCCAGTATAAATGTACGGAGATATATCACCCTGAGGATGAATACGGTGTCTGCTGGAACGATCCGGAACTGAACATTGATTGGCAAATCGATACCCCTGTTATTTCGGAGAAGGATCAGAGCCAGCCCCTGTTGAATGACATTAACACAAATTTGCTACCGAAAAGGATGTTGAATGCGTAAAGTATATCTAGTTACTGGTGGTTGTGGTTTTATCGGGTCCAATTTCATCCATTTTCTGATGAAAACCGAAGACGATATTACGATTGTGAACTTGGACAAATTAACCTATGCCGGAAATCTGAAAAATGTGGAAGCTTATGCAACGGATTCCCGCTACGTTTTTATTCACGGCGATATTGGCGACCGGAATTGTGTCCGGGATGTTTTTGAAACCTATCATCCCCAGGTGGTGGTGAATTTTGCCGCAGAAAGCCATGTGGACCGGTCTATTTCCGGTCCTGGTGATTTTATCAATACCAATATTGTGGGGACCTACCAATTACTGAATGAATCGTTGAATTATTTCAAAGAATTATCAGAGCCGGACCAGGAGAGATTTCGGTTTCATCATATCTCAACTGATGAAGTTTATGGTTCCCTTGGTGATGATGGATATTTCACAGAAGACACCGCTTACGATCCCAGCTCACCATATTCGGCTTCGAAAGCATCCTCCGATCATTTGGCCCGCGCCTGGTACCGCACCTTCGGTTTACCCGTGTTGATTACAAATTGTTCGAATAATTACGGTCCCTATCAATTTCCGGAAAAGCTGATTCCGTTAATGATCCTAAATTGCCTGGAAAGAAAACCGCTTCCGGTTTATGGAGACGGTCAAAATATCCGCGACTGGTTATATGTAGATGATCATTGTGACGCTATATTTCAGGTGATCCAAAACGGGACGATCGGAGAAACATACAATATCGGCGGGAACAACGAAATCCGGAACCTGGAAATCGTTCAGACTATTTGCGATATTCTGGATGAATTCCGCCCCAATCCGAAATTAAAATCCTATCGTGATCTGATCACGTTTGTAAAAGACAGACCCGGTCATGATTTCCGGTATGCGATTAACGCGACCAAAATCAAGACCGACTTAGGATGGGTACCGAAACACTCTTTTACGGCCGGAATCCGTAAGACCGTGAAATGGTACCTGCAAAATGAACCGTGGTGGGAATTTATTCGATCGGGGGAATATCTGAACTACTATTGCAAACAATACCGGAGCCTGAATGCGGTCTGAACGAATACTATCCATTTTTTTTCTGATGGGCCTTCTTTTCGGGCAGGAAAAGGATGCTTCCCCCTATTCCTATGCTCTGCCTTTGGTCCAGTTTCCACAAGCCACGACCGATAATACAACCCGTAATCCACGGGAACGCATCACGCTGGAAGGAGTCCTGAATCCGGATGATTATGTACTGGGCCCGGGAGATGTTTTGGGGATTAATATTGTATTTACTGAAAGTTGGTCCGGTGAAATTCCAGTGAGTCCCACCGGAGATTTGCTTATTCCGGGAATTGGGGTTCTTCCGGTTGCCGGATTAACATTGTCTGCCGCGGGGCAAAAGATTCGCGGGTTTATTCTGGAAAGTTATCAAAATGCGCTGGTGAGTGTTACCTTAACGAATATCCGGACTTTTCGATTACTTATCCTGGGAGCGGTGATTCATCCCGGTTTTGTGGATGTAACACCGGTTGACCGTGTTCTTGGTATCGTTGGTTTGGCAGGGGGGTTGCATAAATTTGCCGACAGCGATCGGATTCTGATCAAGCATCGGAATGGAGAGGAAGAAGTGATATCCCTGAAAGATTATCTGGTCCAAGGGGATGAAAGCCAGAATCCAAAACTGTCGGAAGGGGATAAGATCACCGTACCCTTCCAGGAACAGATGGCGGAAATGGCGAACAAGTTTGTGACTCCCACGGCTACACCGGTTTCCGTTAGTGGATTTGTGAACATTCCCGGCGCTTACCAATTCATGTATGGCTATTCCGTGGGTGATTATCTTGGAATTGCTGGTGGGGTATCGGAAGATGGTAGTCTGCATCGCGGGATTTTATACCGGAATCAACAGGCCTTGCCGTTGAATCCGGATGAATTTGTTGCCCCCGGAGACCGGATTTATATCGGCGAGAATTTCCGTAGTCGGATTTTGGGGAAATCCAGTTTAATGCAAACCGTTACGGCTTTAACCTCCTTATATCTAACCTATTTATCCCGGATAAAAAAATGAAACTGACGGAACATGAAAAGAAAATATTGGAACTGGTTCAGTCCAATCCCGTCATCCTTACCAATCGGGATGAACGAAGAAAAGTTGCGGAAAAAATCGGACTAACCGAGAAAACATTACGCAACCGAATTGCTGACTTGAAGAAGTATGGCGTATTGGATCAAAAGGAAACAGATTCAAATTTGAAATTGAACAGTGAGGAAATCAATTTATTCGATTTTTTTTCTATCCTGTGGAAACGTAAGGTATTATTTACCAGTATTATTTTTATTACCGGAATCTTTGCCGTAACCATTGCTCTGTTACTTCCGGTTTGGTATAAGGCTACCGTCGTTTTACTGCCACCTAGCGAATCAAGTTCTTCTTTCGGGGCGGCCTCCCTTTTGAGTCAGTATGGTTTTGGGAATATTTTTGGTAGCAATGATTCTCAAAATAGGATTCTTTCAATCCTGAAAAGTAGGAACTTGAAGGAAAAGGTCGTAAATAGATTCGATTTGCAGCGGGTATATAAAAAAGAAACATTACAGGAAACTCTGGAGTCATTGGATAATCATATGGATGTGGACGTTGGTGATGAAGGACAAATTGCAATTTCTGTATGGGACCGGGATCAGGATAAGGTAGGTATTATCGCTAATTATATGGCCGAATGTCTGGATAGTATCAATATTGCCCTTACGATCGCTGATGCACGTAATAATCGAAACTTTATTGAAAATCGTCTGGATGAAATTCTGGATAGTTTAAATGTTCTCCAAGATTCATTGGTCAACCTGATGAAGACAAACAATGTCTTATCTTTGGAAGATCAAGTTAGAACAGGTGTGGAACAATCCGCTATTTTAAACGGGCAATTGATTCAAAAAGAAATAGAGTATGATGTGGCAAAAGCCAGCACTCATAACAAGGACCCAAAACTATTCATGCTAGAAAAGGAAATATCCAGTATCAGACAAAAATTAATTGAAACTTTTCAACAGCCGGGTCCGGCATCGTTTTTTATTCCCAAAAAACAAATACCCAACCTCCTGATCAAGATGGAGCGGATAAAACGAAAGACAGATTATTTCACGCAGTTAATTGCATACATGGGTCCGCTCTATGAAAAGTCGAAGGTCGAAGAAATTCGGAAAATTCCAACTATACAGTATCTGGATCATGCTCGACGACCTGATAAAAAAGACAAACCCAAACGTAGTATTCTGGTAATATTAATTGTGGGTTTTGTTGGGATTATAAGTACGGTTGGAATAGTTATGGCTGAATCTAAAAAGAGCTAACATTATTTTTGGTGATTCACCAAGTTTTCACTCTGTTTAAACTAACGCTGGAGTTACCTCTAGTCATTATTTATTATTTATCAGGACTGGTTCCAAAAAATTCAAGGATTTGGGTGATCGGTTCTTATCATGATAAATATATTGATAACACAAAATATTTTTTTGAATACGTTATTAACAACCACACTGAGATAAAAATTATATGGTTATCAAGTAATAAAGGCCTCATTAAGGAACTTCAATCCAAAGGATATAACGCCCATTTAAAATATAGTTTACATGGATATTTAATTTCTTTTAAAGCGCGCGTCGTGATTGTATCTACCTACCGAATCAA
>JAADFQ010000253.1 GCA_013152835.1 FCB group bacterium | reverse complement strand
GCATCGAATTAAACCACATGTTCCACCGCTTGTGCGGGTCCCCGTCAATTCCTTTGAGTTTCAACCTTGCGGTCGTAGTCCCCAGGCGGAGTACTTAACGCGTTAGCTACGGCACCGAAGGGGTCGAATCCTCCGACACCAAGTACTCATCGTTTACGGCGTGGACTACCAGGGTATCTAATCCTGTTTGCTCCCCACGCTTTCGTACTTCAGCGTCAGTTTTAGGCCAGAAAGCTGCCTTCGCCTTTGGTGTTCCTCCTGATATCTACGCATGTCACCGCTACACCAGGAATTCCACTTTCCTCTCCTAAACTCTATTCTTGCAGTTTCGTTTGCAGATCACCGGTTAAGCCGGTGGATTTAACAAACGACTTGCAAAAACGCCTACGTACCCTTTACGCCCAGTAATTCCGGACAACGCTAGCACCCCTCGTATTACCGCGGCTGCTGGCACGAAGTTAGCCGGTGCTTTCTTGTGAGGTACCGTCTGACATTGACATTATTCACATCAATGTTTTTCTTCCCTCACGACAGACCTTTACACTCCTAGAAGCTTCATCGGTCACGCGGCGTTGCTGCGTCAGGCTTTCGCCGCAAAATTCCCCACTGCTGCCTCCCGTAGGAGTCTGGGCCGTATCTCAATCCCAGTGTGGCTGATCATCCTCTCAGACCAGCTACCGATCTTCGCCTTGGTGAGCCATTACCTCACCAACAAGCTAATCGGACGCAGGCCCATCCCAAAGCACGAGCCGAAGCCCGCTTTAACAACATATTCCGAAGAATCCGCTGCATTATTCGGTTTTAGCCCACCTTTCGGTGAGTTATCCCAATCTCTGGGGCAGGTTACCTACGTGTTACTCACCCGTTCGCCAGTTTACTTGCCCTCCGAAGAAGACGTTCTCCTTGACTTGCATGTGTTAAGCACGCCGCCAGCGTTCGTCCTGAGCCAGGATCAAACTCTCCATTGTTTGGTTTTATACCTTGTGTCGAGTTCGTTTTATTGACGTTTCAAGACCTACGCATACCAAATTTTCAAAAAACAAATTTGCAGTGCTCATAAAGCCTGTAAAATTATAGAGCATATCCCACCCAAGTCAACTGCTATTAGAAAATAATTTATTTATTTTTATCCAATTCCGGCTCCGGAAAATCAAGGAACTGTTTCAACGGGTATGAATAAATCCATTCCCGCACATACTGATCCACTGCCCGCTGGTTTACTTCACCAACGATGGACACGGCGTTCCAGATGCTGGTCCCGTATAAAACCAAAGCAATACTAATTGGCCCTACCCAGTACTTTCTCCCCGATGTTCCGGAATGAATAACCACCGGGTAATGATCTCGCGTCACCGTGAAGGGATTCCCTTTTTTCAGATATTTCGCCTCCGGTATTATATTGTGCAATGGATATGTCACCGATATTCCCACTTGTCCTGATGATACCTTGGGGATAATCCACAATGTCAGCGCACTGGTTGCCAAAATACCGGCTGCCGATTCCCAATCGTTCAGATAGGCTTTCCCCCCGCCCGGAACGAGGGACGAAAAGAAACTTAACATGCGTTTCTTTCTTGGAACCACTTGCACACTATCGATCAATTGAATAATAGGCTCAATGCGATCAATATAATAGGTATCATCCAATACCTCTTCCGCCGTAAGGAATGCTATCCTGGCCCGGGTATAATCCCCAGTAGCCATATCAGCGTACCCCATCATTAATAAATGGTATGGATCACCGCTTCCGCTCAGCCGCTCAAGGAGTCCGGCATAATCCGCCAGACGATATTGCAAATACAAGTCGTGGTATTGTGCAGCCTGAAATTCCACGGAATTTGTATCCAATCGGGATAATAAATCCTGAAAATAGCGACGTGCTTCCACCCACTTACCGGTCTCTTCCAGAGACCTTCCCAGCTTGTAGTAGATAACATTTTCCATCCGATCGCCGGGAAAACGGTATAAAAACTGATAGAGACTGACTACCGCACGATCATAATACCCGGAATCATATAGAAAATTGCAGAAATTCAGTAATTCACCGCGCTGGTATGTCGTATAATCTTTCCACTCTTTTTTAATCTCGTCCAGAGAATGATACATATCCTGGCCGGCGATAACGCTGATCAGAAGTCCCGTGAGGATGAATTTTTGTGTGGTCCGCATCTATAAAAATATTCCTCTACCCTTCGAAAAAGATAGAGGAATATAATGGAATTCCGGAAAGTTTTGGACGACTATCGCAATAAGACCATTTTTTTACGAAATACACCGGAATTTGTTCTCAATTCATAAAAATAGACACCGGTGGACACGGATTCTCCACTAAAGGATTTAGCATTCCACTGGTAATGGTAATAACCTGGTCCAAGTTCATCGTTAACCAGTTCCGCAACTTTTTCGCCCAACACATTGTAAATAACCAGCGATGTATGTCCGGCTTCCGGCAGTCCAAAAGAAATTCGGGTTGTAGGATTAAACGGATTCGGATAATTCTGAGATAGACTGAATTCCGTCGGGATACCCAGTGAATTATCTACCCCCAGCGTTGGTACCAGTAATGCGGCAATATTATTGGAATCGGGGTAACTGCAGATCACATTCATGATGGCGTTCTGGAAACTGGTTCCGGGAACATTGGAAAGCCCGATGGCAAAGTGTAGCGTATCAGGAAGATTACCGACGCCACCGGGGACGCCATAAGTTAAATGAAACAATTCACCTTCTACTCCATCGCCGCTGGTTTGGGCTTTCGACCGGGAATAGGCCAGAACTTTCACATGATCGTCCACTTCGTTAGCCATGATTTCCATATCCGCGGGGGACCCATTCGGATCGGTTGTGTTTTCAAACTTTTCGCCTTTTCCAATAGAACCATAGCCACTATAAACCAGCAAACCCTGGGAGTCGTTATAAATATTAACCTCAATCCCGCGAATAGGTTCATTATCCACGCCGCGAACGGTTAACGTCAATGTATTGTCAGTTACCGAAAGTGCCGGATCAAAATCCAGGCAGGCACATAAACCGGTAATGATTTCCTGGCCGTAGGTAGGATTCGGTGATCCGTCCGGCAGGAAAATCCGTTTGTCCACCTGAACCGCGTTATCCGCAGGACAATCAATAGCCCATAAGACGGCTATCGACAGAACAGACAATAAAACAAATTTAATAGTACGTAATCTCATTGATCGTCTCCCCATATGATTCGCGGAATCCCGGACCCTGATCCGGGAACTCAAAATTAGGAATTAAATCGTTTAATCCCAACCCCTAACAAAAAAAGCGGGGCTCCGGTGAGAGCCCCGCTTCGGGGGTTATTTCAAAAGCATCATCTTTCGCATTTGCGTAAACCCATCAGCTTCCATGCGATATAAATACAATCCGTTGGGAACCACCCGACCCATGGCGTCGCGTCCATTCCATATCACCGAATATTCATTTGGCGACTGAACTTCATTTACCAGGGTAGTGACTTCCTGGCCCAGAAGGTCATAAATCCGCAGATTTACGCGTCCTTCCCGAGCCACTCGGTACACAATATTGGTAACGGGATTGAACGGATTCGGGTAGGCGGGTTGCAGGGCAAACTGAACCGGTACGGGATTCGCCGGTGTCGTTCCCACAACTTCCAGATCCACCCAACCGGCATAGACCCGGTTTTTATGATCGGGTCCGTCAGGATCACCGGTAGTGCTACCGTAAAGCCAATCCGGCATCTGATAGCATATGTATACTCGTGAGCTGGTCGCTCCGCTGGCCGATGCATGGGCACTGATTTCTTCCGGACTGTCATCATCCGTCGCATCAGGATCAGGAGTGTTGGTAACATTCATCGGTGTTTCCCAGGTGACACCTCCGTCAACGGATCGGATGACGAATACATCTTCACTCCATTCCGGGTAGGATTCGTCGGCATTACAGGTATCCGATGGAGTGGGATCATTCGCCGGTCCCGGAACCACCATACTAGACACCACATACATGACATCATCCCCTTCCTCACTGATGGCAAAAGACGGAAATGTTGTTTGCCAATAAGATCCGCCGCTAGGTGTACTCCACATCCAGGAATCCTGAGTACTTACAACCTTGGAATAATTCCATCCGGTGGGTGTATTCATTTGTCCCGGATTGGCCAGATAATCTTTATCAATCCAGAAATGGTAAAAACCGTTGGCCGGCGAAATACCGGGATATACAAATCCACCGCCCGAAGGTAACAATCCTACAATAAAATGAGGATTTCCCTGACTATCCACCCGCATATCGAAATCATAGGTGGCAAAAAGTTCCTCAAAATTATATGTGGTATCATTACAGGCATCATACCAAGTGGAAGGGAAATCGCCACTGGCCAACATGAAATTCATAACGATATCCGGAATATAATAATAGTTTGATCCGTTCTGCCCGCCACTCCAGTTCGCACCATAATCCGTGGTCTGCTTAAAAGCAATCGTATGACGATTGGAATAAGGGCTGGTTCCTACATCACCACCCAGGAAATACGTAGTCACGGCGACATATCCGATACCATCATCGTTAATATCCAGAACCGGTGAGGACGTATAACTACCACTGGCATCACCGCCAACCATATCGTTCACCACATCAATTACCGGAATCTCACTACCAAAGACTACCATTCCGTCCTGATAGGCTTCGGAATGAAAGGCATAGGAATTACTCCGGGTCCAGTCGGCATAAACTACATTAAAGTAGTCCACAGCGTTCGCATTGTCGTAAGAATGGTCCGGGGAACCGACCCACAAATCTTTGGAATCCGCCCAGGTAATATCAATATCCGTCGCCGCAGTCATGGATTCTCCGTCCCAACCGAATTCATCGTAAGAATAATAAGGACGTCCGCCATATCCGGCACCCTGACCGGTATATTCATTCCAGATTGCGTAGGGGTATTCACTATTTCCCAGGGCGCTTGGATAACGACCGATTCCCATGCCGGGATTCAAATTGGAATACACATTCCAATTTTGAGCATCACCGGAATACGCCGATCCAATCTGACCGCTGGTGCCCTGATCTCCGGCCCATTGCCGATACACAAAGAAAAAGTTTCCGTCATGAACCTCCAACGGACGGGTTGGTGCTACGATCATACCGTACCCGTTTTTAGACGAGTCAACCAACGTAATCGTCATACCTTCCCGTTGACTGGGCCGGACAATCGGACTGCTTTTATGCGTCGGTACTGTTAACACCTGATTTTGAGGTTCTAATTTTGGAATATAAATCGCAGATTGCTTCTGTGGCGCTTTTTGGAGTTGTTGCGCAGCACCAAATACGGTCTGTACCATCAATCCCATTGCCAAGATAGCGAATAACACTCGTTTCATGCCTTCACCTTTCATTTTACTTCGAATTCTTTTGGATAAGTGAGAAAAATTGAAACATTCTCATCGCAAAAGCAAGAGAATCCCTAATTTCTCCTCGCCAATCTTTCTGGTTCAACTAATTTATTTCAGCAATAACACTTTTTGCCGCATGACCTTCACGCCTTCAGCAGACTTTACGGTCATCCGGACGATGTAAATACCGGCCGCCATCGTGTGTCCCGCATCCCAGCGGATCGTGTAACGACCCGTTGTATACTGAGCATTCACCAGGGTACCGACATTCTGTCCCAGCAGGTTAAACACTGAAAGGTCAACCTGAGAGCGACTGGCAATGTCGAAGGCCAGTGTCGTACTCGGATTAAAGGGATTCGGATAAGCCGGAGACAAACTGAATTTCCCGGGAAGGGGTTCGCCGCCGGGGTTGGCGCTCATCCAGGAACTGCTTACATTTCCGTTTCTCCGGTAATTCCCCTGATGAGTCGTCCAGTATTGACCGGCTTCTCCCGGAGCTTTGATATCCAGAGTCAACATACCGGAAGAATAACCGGTTAACAGCTCTAAATCGCCGTCGTTATCAATATCGGCAATGGTTGGCAGCCCTTTCATAGAATACCCGAACTGGAACGGAAAATTGGCATAGGGCGATCCATCAAAATGAAAAATGCCAATCGTACCATTGCTAGAGGTAGCGACAATTTCCGGAGATCCATCCGAGTCCAAATCCGCCATTGCCGGAGAAGACCCGACCGGGGATCCTAAAGCGATCGGCCAACCATCCAGGGCATTCCCATTGGAATCGATACCATAAATCATTCCATCATCCGAACCGAAAAAAAGCGCCAGCGAATCGCCGGTTGGATAAATGGCCGGTGAAGTTCCAACATCACCACCTGTAGCGACTGAAAACCGCTCGGTTCCATCGCTATTAATAGCATAGAAATGATCATCCCGGGAACCGGCAAAGATCACGGCCTCTCCGCCAATCATCCCGATGCTGGGAGCCGCACGGAAGTCGCCCCCGGCGGTAAAAGGAAATCCGGTTGCCGTCGTTCCGTCGTCCAGAATCAACCAAAGATGATCCGAGTCGGTTCCGAATACAATATCATCTTTCCCATTGGCATTGAAGTCACCCAGGGCAATGCCGCGTTGGATTTTCTCGCCCACATCCACCGGAAAACCAGAAACATCGGACCCATCCGGATTAATGGCAAATAACCGGCCCGGAGTGCTATAACCCCCGAACACAATTTCCAAATCCGCATCGTCATCCAGATTTCCGATCGCCGGCGTTCCCATCAAATATTGATTGGCATTATAATCGGTCTGGATCGATCCATCGCTATTCAGGATGTACAAATGTTTGGCTTTGGAATCGATCACGATTTCCAATTCTCCATCCTGGTCCAGGTCGGCTACCGCAGGAGAGCCCCAGATATCATCTCCGGTGGCAAAGGGAAATCCGGTAATCTCCGACGCATAGCGATCCATCACATGCAACTGGCCGTCATAATCACCGTACAATATTTCATTATTCCCGTCCCCATCCAGATCAATAACTACCGGAGAGGATTCCACCTGTGCGATATCATCCACCGGCCAGCCATTCTGATTCAGCGTAACCTGATCGGTAATCGGAATATCGTCCGTATACTCGGCACCGGCTTCTCCCGTGGCATCGATGTGAAGGGTGAAATGGATATCGCCAAGGGGTATTCCGTTGGAAACAACAAATGCAAACGTATCCGTAATATTAACGCCGATTGCTCCCGGATTGATATCCGGATACACGGCGATACTATCGGTAACCACAACTCCTAAAGTGTTGGATCGAAGTGTTCCCACTACATTTTGGGCCACGGCACGGCCCAATTCGTTTTGCAGCAGGATTCGGACTTCCACGGATTCCCCTGGATTGAGCACATTGTCCCCATCATCGATTACCCAGACAAAGGCATGGGAATAATAGTTTAGCAATGGCAAATATCCCGCTCCGATGGCATTGTAAATATCCACCATTCCGGTTCCCAGGCGACCCTGAAGATAGTCTTCCGTATTCAGGTCATAAATAAAGGGATCGGCCGTTTCCAAAATCCGTGTTTCCAGTTCAGTATTCGTCCAGGCAGGATAAAAAGCTTTCAGAAGACCGATACAACTGGCAGCATTGGGGCTGGCCATGGAGGAACCGTCCCAATAAGTATATCCAGTTCCAATAATTGTACTCAGTACCCCTTCTCCCGGAGCCGATAGATCCACGGTTTCGTGGTAGGTGGCCCAGTGCCCCCAGACGCCACTACAGGCAATGGCCGCCACTGAAATCACATTATCGTAACTGGAAGGGTAGTGAACGGCGTATTCTTCACCATAGGGTGGCGTATCCAGGCCGTTTCCGGCTGCTGCCACAATCACAGCACCGTACGTGTCGTGAGCGATATTGATCTGGGATTGTTCATAATTACTGAATCCACCCCCGCCCCAACTGAGATTAATAATTGTAAATGTTCCCGCATAAAACCCGGCCTTAGCGGCATAAATCATCCCTGCGTATCCATCATTAACGTACGGTTCCCCGGTTTGCTCTTCCCGTGAACATTTGACCGGTATCAGGCTGGCGTTAAAGGCCGTGGAAGCAATCCCGTTATTATTATCACTGGTGGCCGCCAGAATACCGCCCACATGGGTACCGTGCGCCCATGTTGATCCGGATCCCACGCCGGATTTGGACATGGGATCATTATCATCGGCACCGGACCATCCGGACAGATCCCAGCCAATAATATCGTCGGTAAACCCGTTGGAATCGCCATCGGTATTATCCAGGAATGGGGAACCGGTTTGAACCACGTCCTGCAGGTTAATTACGCCATCACTGTTTAAGTCCAGGTTATTGGACGTTAAATAACTGACCACTTCCGGACTGGTGACCTGTCCATCGCTGTTTGCGTCGACCGAGGAAAAAATGGACGACGGGACTTCGGCCTGGTTAATCCAAATGTTATCCTGAAGATCCGAATGCGTATAATAGACGCCCGTATCCACGGAAGCCAGTAATACCTGCCGGCTCCCGGGAGTTTGACCACTGTTAATAAAATAATCCCAGGCCAAATCCGCTTTCACTGCGGGAAGACTACACTGTTGGTAATACCGGGTATCATTGGGTGTATAATCCACCCGATAGATATTTTCAAATTCTGCTGAGAGAATCAGTCCCAGGGATTCCAGCTTGATTTTGATTGTCTCCAGTTCTCCCTGGCGCAAAGGATCCAGATAGACCCGGTAAATCCGGTTGGAATAAATATCTCCATCGCGATCGCGGTCCGTGGCATGGGGAATCCAGGGTTCAATCCGGACGATTCCATTATCCTGGAAAAATTTGTCGAGGTCCGGAATTCCAACCTCAACGGGAGTACGTTCCGATTCGATCGACAATGGTTTTACAACCGGATTTAGACAGAATAAAAAAGTATCTGTCCGATGATAGGGCATTTTCTGAGCAGTGGCAAAAACGACTGAGCCTCCCAAAAGGAAGCTCAGCAGTCCCGCCAGCAGGGGAAAGTTACGCATGAAGGGTTCCGTTATTATTTAATTAAGAGCAATTTCCTGGTCTGAACTTGATTTTTGAATTCTGCCAGAACAAAGTAGACACCACTGGGTTTACCGGAAGCATCCCAGGTGAAAGTGTAGGTACCGGCAGGTAAATTATTGTTAGCCAACGTCTGAATGGTACGACCGGCCATATCCACGACCCGAATTGAAACCAGACCATCCTCGGGCAACCCAAACGTAAATCGGGTGGAAGGATTAAATGGATTGGGCCAGGCCGGAGAGAGAACGAACTGATCCGGAATTTGGCTCTCCGCGCCGGTGGATAAACTGGGAATCAGGTAAACCCGCACCATCACATTACCGGAATAGCCCAGATTACCGAGCAAGTCCCAGGTTGTACCGCCATCAATGGAATAGTAGGAATTCCCGGTATTGGAATCGGTATCCAGACCAATCGGCATGGTGGTGCTTAATTCGTTGATTCCGACCCAGAAATCGCCGGGAACCGTTAAATCAACGGGCAGGTCGAAGTAATTCCATCCATCCGCACCGCCGGCAGAGAGTCGGGAATAGAGTTCCGTTCCGGGAACACCGCCGTTATCCTCAAATACTTTCAGATACAGAGCGCCGCCGCTGCCCACCTGGTACCAGTTGATCCGGGCAATGGTGCCGCCGGTTCCGGAAGAGAATTTTACGGCCGTATAATTTCCGGCGCCCATATTAATACCGGCCTCGGAACTACCGTCATCATAACCGTATTCTACCCAATCGGTGTTAATAACATAGGCACTGACTTCATTGGAATAGGGGGATTCACCGTTACTGTAAACCGCCGTCACCACATAATAATTATCGGCTCCGATCATGGGATCGGTATCGGTGAAATAGGCATAAGGTGTGGTGCCGATCTGGGTATAATCCTGGCCACTGGTGAGGGAATGATACACATTGTAGGTCACGGTTTCACTGCTGGATTGAATTCCTTCCGCAAAGATGGCATAATTTCCATCCCAGGAGGACCCGGCCAGGGAAATGAGCGCTCCGCTTCCATGATATCCATACGCAGCGCCATACGGATTATCGAAATCAACCAACACATACGGTTGGGTCGTATCATTGGCCGTCCAACCCACGTAGAAATCACCGATCACGGAAATCCCTTCACCGGAAACATCGTAACTCAGGAGCGTATCCATCGCGCTGGGTGTAAAATTGGGACTGGCCCAGATCAGATTCTGTCCGCTATCCCAGACCTTCACCCGAATGGGGATCAACTGTCCCACATTTTCCGTATTACCGGAACTGAGGGCGTAATAGATAGAGGTCAACTGCGTATTCAATGGAGCATTGTACTGCATGGCCCAGCCGGAACCCGTATCGGCTGAAATCCACAAATCACCGGATCCGGGAATAAAATAAGGATAGGATATATTGTTAATGTCTCCGTAATAAAACAGCGTTTCCGTGGGCGTATTTAAATCATCCCAGGACAGTTCCACCTGATTATTTCCAGTGACGGTTGCTGTGACATTTGCAGGAGACGCCAAATACGTTGTTTGAGTAATTGTAAAATTATCCATCATAATTCCGGTACCGATCGGATCGTCTTCATCGGTCTCGAAATAGATTCGGAATTTCACATCCATACCGGCATAATCATCCAGCCGTCCGTCAAGACCGTTATAAGCGTCGGTTACCGATCCCCAATCGGTAGGAGCATCCGTATACACATAGTTACTCCCGGTAGGATCGCCGTAAGGATTGCTCATGGCCAGCCAACTCAGGCCGCCGTCAATGGAAACTTCCCAACCCCAGTAATCCACGTTGGGAAAAGCATCGTTATCCGAAAAGTCACCTTTCATTAAAAAGTCGGCTTTTATTTCTCCATCCTCCGGTAACGTGATCGTGGGAGAAATGAGGTAATCCAATAAATTGGGATCATAAGAACCGACATCATTCTGACAAATCATGGCATGGGTAGGGGAAGGTGCGTCACCCGGCTCGCCCAGCGCCCAGATATCGCCGGCCACCGGAACCATACTGGCAGCCGTCATCATGGTATCCACACCATCATTGGAAAAGGTACCCAGCACGATGTTGTCCACGATCATTCCGAAGAGGGACGGGTCATCCTGGGTCGAATATCCGGGATCGGAAGCAAAAGCAAACCGAATCCGTACATCTTGTCTTTCGTAGGAGGACAGATCGAAACTGGCGGAAACCCAACCGCCGGAAGAAGCGCCCCATCCGGCAATACCGGTGCCTTCGCCATGTTCAAAACCAAAACTGTAGAGCGACGTCGTATTGTAGGCCGGAGTTCCTTCGATCACTGACCAGGTAAGCCCGTTATCCAGACTCAAACGGATGTTACAACCATCCCAGCCATCATAGCCGTCCGGTTCGCCACCGGGTGCTTCCACATTGTAATTGAGGTCAAAAGTCAGTACGCCACCAGCGGGAACGTTGATCGGATCGGTATCCAAAACCAGGTAGGTGCTGTTGATGTAACCGCCCAGCGTTGTATCGCCCATCCACCAGGACAGTCCGGTACCGTCGGGGGTATTAAAATCGTCCAAGTGCCACATGGAGGAAGGTAAAGTTCCGTCGTGGGTTGTCCAGTCGCCCATTCCGTTTTCAAATGTTTCCTCGTAGGTAACCTGAGTATCACGGTTTTGAGAACTTGGAAATGAATAATCTTGCGGAGCCACCGAAATAACCCGGGGAGTAACCCGTAACTCTCGCAACGGCACGATATTCCGGTTTTGATATTTAGACGGTAGCGCATTACCGCCGATCAAAAAGGAAACCAGTAAAAAACCAATTATGATTTGTTTACCTGTTGAATAACTCATTGAACACCTCCACGACACTTTGGATATTGATGAATGAATCTACACTGAAAAGGATTGATACAGCCGGCAGAGGAATCATTGAATATGGATTTCGCGAAACATTTCCGGTCTAATCCAGGTTCCCTGTAATCATCCTGTACTGTTGGTATCAATTCCGTCAAATACGACCTTTTCGGTAACGACTCATGAATTTAAAACTACACCCCTGATCCGATCTAATCAATGATCTGAATCAAAATTTTTAGAATCCCACCTGCAGACTGACCTGATGGGTATTTTCCAGGATTCCGTAGGTTACAAACGCATAATCCACACCAATCAACATGCCCCGG
>JAADFQ010000252.1 GCA_013152835.1 FCB group bacterium | reverse complement strand
TTTCCATTATGTGGGTATCCGGGCGCAGGATGATGACGGTGTTTGGTCCCTGACGACAATGGTATCCTTCTTATCGGTAAAAACGGGAACAAACGTCAATGCCCTGGAATATTTCGTTGATAATGATCCCGGTCAGGGCGGCGCAACGACCGTTGCGATTACTTCCGGGGACAGTATAAATGTAAATTTTGAAGTTCCGTTGAGCGGTCTCGATAACGGAATACATTTCGTTGGTTTTCGCACACGGGACGATCAGGGCCGATGGTCACTTACCAATGTACGGATTTTCCTCAAAGAGAGTGTAACGGCGGAAAACGTAACCGCCGCCGAATATTTTATCGACACCGATCCGGGACTAGGTAGCGGAACGCCGGTACCCATCAGCCAGGCAAATGCCATTGATACCAGTGTCGTCATTGATCTTGACCCATTGGCGCTGACGGACGGTTTCCATTCCATTGGTATCCGGACTAAAGATAGTGCTGGTGGATGGTCCTTAACATCCATGAGAACCTTCATTAAAGTTCCAATTTCAGTATCGCAGGATGTTATTGCCGGAGAGTATTATATCGACAGCGATCCGGGAATTGGTAGCGGATCACCGATACCCATCAATCGAGCAAGTGTTATTGATACCAGTTTGGTCATCGACCTGGATCCGCTGGCTCTTGCTGACGGTTTCCATTTCATCGGTATCCGCATTAAAGATGAAAGCGGCCAGTGGTCATTGGCGCAGATCAAACCCTTCCTGAAAGCCGGAATCCCCGTGGCCGGTGACATTGTCGCTTGCGAATATTTTATTGATACCGATCCGGGGTTGGGCAGCGGAACGGCGGTAACTATCATCCAGGCTGATACCATTGATGCTAATGTCACCATTGATCTGAGTGCGTTAACGCTTGCTGACGGTTTCCATTCCATTGGTATCCGAACCCAAGATGACAGCGGTGAATGGTCATTGGCGGCGATAAAATCGTTTGTCAAGTCCACTCCGGATACGGCCGGGAATATTACGGCCCTGGAATATTATTTCACCGACAGCAATGAAACTCCAACCGCACCGGTACGAAAAGATGATTTTACTGCTGCAAAAAATATAGATGTGGAATTCCGTGCTGACCTGGGCCAACTGACGATCGATGAAACTTACACTCTGCACCTTGAAGCTCGGGACGATAAAAATTTAAAAAGTCACCAGGTTCTGCATGAATTCACGGTAGTTCTTGATACCGTTGCGCCGGTTGTTCCGCAACTGAGTGCGACTAAAGAGCTGGGCACTATCACCCTGCACTGGTCGCCCAACACCGAAGAAGATTTTTATAAATACAACCTCTATCGCGATACATCCTCCCCGGCCACAACCTTGCTTGACAGTATCGTTAAACCTGCTGCGCAGGATACTTTTTATGTCGATAATAATATCGTAAGTGAACAGACCTATTATTACCGGATAACCACCCATGATTATGACGGGAACGTGAGTGATTATTCCGATGAATTAACCGTTTATCCTAAAATTATTGTTTCCACTGCACCCACTCAGAATGAATTAGCCGTGGCGGCGAATGCGGATATACAGGTTGAATATTTTGTAGACATGGAGGGCACTTCTTTCGACACCAACAGCTTTATCGTTTATGCCTCGCAGACCGGTTTTCATACGGGTTCTTATAGTTACGACAGCGGTACAAAAACCGCCATCTTTAACCCGGATGATAATTTCATTGTCGGTGAAGTTGTGAGTGTAACCCTGACTACCGGGATACAGTTTACCGCAGGCGACACAATTCATGAACCTTACGAATGGTCCTTTACAATAACCGCCGAAAATGGAAGCGGTGTATTTGCGACAAAGACGGATTATGCAACGGGTAGTAGTCCCGGGTCTGTTTTTTCTTCGGATTTAAATGGTGACGGAGATATGGATCTGGCAGTAGCGAATGAAAGCTCCCAAAACATTTCTGTTTTGCTAAACAATGGCGATGGCACATTTGGGGTAAAAACGGATTACACAACCGGAAGTAATCCCACATCAGTTTTTTCTGCCGATCTTGATAGTGACGGGGATATGGATCTAGTAACAGCTAATTATAATGCTAATACGGTTTCCGTTTTGCTGAACAACGGCGATGCCACCTTTGAGGCAAAAACAGATTATGCTACCGGAAGTAATCCCTGGTCTGTTTTTTCTTCGGATTTAAATGGCGACGGAGATATGGATCTGGCAACAGCGAATTATGGGAGTAATACGGTTTCTATTCTATTAAACAACAGCGACGGGACATTTGCTCCAAAAGTAGATTATGCAACCGGAAGTAATATCAGGTCTGTTTTTTCTGCCGATCTTGATGGTGATGGGGATATGGACTTGGCTACAGCGAATGAGAACTCCAACAGCGTTTCTGTTTTGCTGAACAACGGCGATGGCACCTTTGGGGCGAAGACGGATTACACAACCGGAAGTAGTCCCCGGTCTGTTTATTCCGCTGATTTTAATGGTGATGGGGTTATGGACCTGGCGATCGGGAATAGTTATTCCGGTACAGTTTCCGTTTTATTGAACAATGGCGATGGCACCTTTAGGGAAAAAACAGATTACACAGCTGGAACCAATATCTATTCCATTTTTTCCGCTGACCTGGATGGTGATGAGGACATGGACCTGATGACAGCGAATTACAGTTCCACCACTGTTACTGTTTTGTTCAACAACAGCAATGGGACATTTGCTCCGAAAGTAGATTATGCAACTGGGACTAAGCCCTATTCCATTTTTTCCGCCGATTTGGATGACGACGGGGATATGGATTTGGTGACAGCGGGGAAATCCGACGACAATGTTTCTATTTTATTGAACCGCAACACGGCCGCCGACATTGCTGTTTCCATAGATTCGCTTGAGTTTGGTATTGTTAGAATAGACAGCAGCGGAAGTCTGCAATTTACCGTCTATAACAAGGGCGTTGACAGCACGCTTCAAATTTCAAATATCACCTCATCAAACACTTTTTTTGTGCCCAGCCCGACTTCGGCCGTAATCTTGCCACTGGACAGCGTAGCCATCACGGTTAGCTTTACCCCTACCAATCCGGGGATTTTTTCCGGCAGTCTTACCATTTATTGCGATGATCCCAATAATTCCCAGGTTAAAGTTTACCTGAACGGAGCGAGCCTTGATTCCATACCTCCGGATACTCCCCAAAATCTCACTGCTATACCTGTTAATCGACGAGTCACCCTTAATTGGAGCCCGAATACCGAATCCGATCTGGAAAAATATCGCCTTTACCGTGACACCTCCTCCCCGGCCACAACGCTGATTGACAGTGTGGTCGCCTCCTCTCCTCCGGATACGTTTTATATAGACACAACTGTAATTAATGGTCAAACCTACTACTACCGTATTAAAGCGGTGGATGTCTTCGGGAATGGAAGTGGGTTTTCCAATGAAGTGGAGGCCACCCCATCTTACCCCGGTCCCGTCTGGCATGTAACAACCACGGGATCGGATGTTACGGGTGACGGCTCCGAAGGAAGCCCCCTGGGCACCATTCAGCGCGGAATTGATATGGTCAACGCGGGCGATACTGTTCTCGTCCATCCCGGCAAGTATATAGAAAACATCAATTTTCTGGGCAAGGACATCGTGGTAATCTCCACCGATGGACAGGATACGACGATAATTGATGGGAATCAGAAGGGCAGTGTGGTGACGTTTAACAGTGGGGAAACATTGGCTGCTGTACTTTCCGGTTTTACCATCACGAATGGTTTAACGAATCAGAATGGTGGTGGGATCTATTGCGATTGGTCTTCACCGACTATAGAAAACTGCACCATCAAAGGAAATACGGCTGATAGTGGCGGAGGGATAACTATCATCAATGGTAATCCAACGTTGTTTAATCTTTTCATCAGGGAGAATACTGCTGTTGCATGGGGTGGAGGCATTCAAATTTCTTCTATCTATGCTATCACGATTGATCATTGCATTATTTACGGCAATAACGCGGCAAATGGCGGAGGCATACATATTTGGGGTGGGCATTCGGTAACCATCAAATCCTCCGAAATTTCGAATAACAATGGTGCCGAAGGCATATTTTTCAATGGACAAGTAGCTGTAGATATAATTAATTCCACCATCGTTTACAATTCAGGTGTCGGGCTGCGTCTGGAAGATGGCCTGGAAGGTGATAATATACAGACTCCGAATATTGTCAACTCAATTATTTATGGAAATACGGGGCAGCAGATTTACAGTGGTGTTGAAGATATACTGAGTATATCCTATAGCGATATAGCTGATAGTGCCTGGGCCGGAACCGGGAATATTAATATCGATCCTCGCTTTGTGGATGCCGCCAATAATGATTATAATCTCCGGAGTAACTCCCCCTGCATCGATGCCGGTGACCCGAGCAGCGATCTCGATCCGGACAGTTCCATCGCCGATATGGGAGCCTACTATTACGATCAATCAGGGCAACCCTTACTGGTAAAAAGCGTTGTGTCCACTCCCAGTTCAGACCGAATCAAACTGAGTTGGAATTCATCTACGGAATCGGATCTGGCCTACTACAATATTTATCGCAGTGAAACCGCGGGTAGCGACTTTACGGGTACCGCACCCTATACAACGACCGCTTCCACAATCACGGAATACACTGATATTTTAATTAGTCCCGATGCGACCTATTATTACCGGGTAGCTGCCGAAAATACAAGTGGGATTGAAGGACTTAAGTCGCGGGAGGTCAATGGCCGTATCGCGCAGGACAGCACGGCGCTGGACTTTAACGGTACGAATACGAGGGTCGCCGTATCCGAAAACCTGGAGGCTTTCAGTCTCACCGATACGGTTACGTTTGAGTTGTATGCCCAACCGCGTTATACCGCTTCCGGTTCCCCCTACATACGAACGCTCCTGCAACGGGGAAATTTCGAATTATCCATGGTCAGTCCGGTGGCCGGGGAATACTTCCCCAGAGTAGTCGTGGGAACGTTAACGCTGGACAGCCCCACTTCCCTTCTGGACGACGGTTGGCATCATTTTGCCGTGGTGGTGAACGGAGGCAGTAACACGGTTCAACTCTGGGTCGACGGACATTTGGAAGCGACCGGAACCGGAACTCTTGAGGCCTCCGGCACCCTAAATATTGGGATGGGTCTCTCCAATCCCTTCGACGGTGTCATCGATGAAGTTCGTGTTTCCGATGTAATTCGGTACACCGTTGGATTTATTCCACCGCCGGAATTGGCGGTGGACAGTAATACATTGGCGCTGTGGCATTTCAATGAGGGCTCCGCTGACGCCACAACACCGGTCACCTACGATATAAGTGGTCATGGAGCACATGGTGTTATTTACGGTACTCCGCCCTGGGTGGCTGGTCCGCCCTTCCTACCGGACACCCTAAGCTACCTGGTCATTAACGAGATTATGGCTAATCCCAGCGGAGTGAACGATTATCAAAAGGAGTGGCTGGAAATATACAACCAAGGCTTTACTCCTGCCCATCTTTACGGTTTTGTGCTTAGTCGCTCTACGACTTCCCACAAAATAACGGCCGATTCTTTGCTTGTGAAACCGGGTGAGTACCTTGTTTTGGGGACCAATGCCGATTCGACTACCAACGGCGGTGTGGATGTGGATTATCAATACATTAACATTTTATTACTTGACAACAGCAATGACGAGATCATCCTGAAGGACGGTATGGGTGCCACCATTGATAGCTTGCAATATTCTTCGAAACTCAGTTTCCCCATTACCCAAGCGGATGGTAAATCTATAGAGCTACATGTACCATCGTGGGATAATTCAATTGGCGCGAACTGGTTGCTTGCCACTACCCAATATGGGGATGGTGACTATGGAACTCCGGGAGCAGTGAACTCGGTTTATGTACCCGATATTGTTGTTGGCGATACCTCTCTGGTTTTTTCCGATGTGGTTCTCGGCAGCCCGGAGCAATTGA
Source organism: FCB group bacterium (assembly GCA_013152835.1). GTDB lineage: Bacteria > Fidelibacterota > Marinisomatia > Marinisomatales > J089 > J089. The sequence continues at coordinate 5,537 of JAADFQ010000252.1, read as the reverse complement.
CGGTAACAATTTGGAATCTTGATGTGGCACCACTGTTATTGACATCCGCTACGACAAACACTGGAGATTTTTCCGCTGTGTATTTTGTTCCTGCTGAAGTAGCCCCCGGTGACAGCCTAGTGCTGACGATGGAGTTTAATCCGGCCCGGCCCGGCTTTAAAGAAGATACGCTACGGATTGTCTCCAACGACCCTGATGAAGCGCTGGTAACTGTGGCGCTTTCCGGTTTTGCGATTTCCGACGTGGCAGATATTGATTACGCACCGATGAACATCGATTTTGGCATTACCCGCACGGACCAAACGAAATACGATACGCTCATTATCAGGAACATCGGTTCACAGCAACTCGTGATATCTGCCATTATCCATTTCGATCCAACGAACTATACTATTAATTATACCGGAAGCTTGCAATTGGATTACCTCGATAGTATTGTGGTTTCCATTGCTTTCCATCCAGCGGATTACGGCGTCTTTGAAGATTCCATTCAGGTTGTCAATAATGATATCGACGAAACTGTGGTTACGATTCCCCTCTCGGGTAAGGGTTCACGGTATATCGTTTTGAAGGTACCGAAGGAGTATACTACCATCCAGACCGCTTTGGATGCGGCCTGGGATAAGGATACGGTGGATGTAGCGCCCGGGACTTATTTTGAGAATATCGTCTTCCCCGATTCAAACGTTGTATTACGCGGAGCCGGACCGGATGAAAGTATTATTGATGGCAGTGGTAATGGCAGTGTGGTAACCATCAACGCCGGGCTGGATTCGACAACGAGACTGGAAGGGTTTACAATTCGGAACGGAGAAGCGACAAGTGGAGCCGGGATATACTGTTCCAATTCCAATCCTCTTTTAATGAATGTTATCATCCATGGAAATGTGGCTGATTATGGCGGTGGGATTATTTTATATAATTCAAACCCTAGTTTGAACAATGTTACTGTTAATAGCAATATCGCCAATAATATTGGGGGTGGAATTTATCTTTCCAATTCCAACCCGAATTTAGTTAATGCTATTCTTTGGAACGATACGCCTGAAGAAGTCTATTTGTCTGATATTAGTGATTCCATTTCAATTTCTTATTCCGATCTCCAGGGTGGTCTCAACAGCATCGCCACCAACAATAAGGGTACGGTCAATTGGGGGCCAGGCAACATTGACGCTAATCCGCTGTTTGTGGATGCTGCCAACAATGATTATAACCTCACCTGGGAATCACCCTGTATCGATGCCGGAGATCCCTCCAGTCCCCATGACTCCGAGGGAACGGTCGTTGAGATGGGGGCATATTTTTACGATCAATCCTACCAACCACCCGAACCCCCTGTTAACTTGAGTGGTCTACCGGGTAATGGTCAGATTGCGGTGACTTGGTCACTACCATTAGATCCAAGAGGTCATCCTATTATGGACGTTGCGGGCTACATTCTTTTTCGCGGGGTTGCAACGGAAGCATTGGACTCGTTGGCTTACCTCCCGGTTGCCGACACAACCTATCTTGATCTCGGCTCCGGTGGACATTTGATTAATGGTGAGAGCTACCGTTATTCCATCGTTGCCATAGATACTTCCGATCTATATAGTGTCCCTTCGGATACCATTAGTGTCATCCCGGCAGGTGGTACAATCGTTTTGGCCGACACGCTACACGATTTTGGTCAAGTTGATTATGCTGAAAATGTTTCCTGGGATCTGATCGTCGAGAATACCGGGAATAGTGCTCTGAATTTGTTCAACATTTCCACTTCAACAAGTTGGTTTACGGTAAGTGATAATTCCCTTACTATTCCGATTGCCGACACCGATACTGTACAAGTAACCTTCTGGCCGGACTTTACTTCCGGAACCGTGAGCGATACGATTGCAATTACAAGCGATGATTTGGATCAACCGACCGTTCGGATAGCCCTTAGTGCCGAAAGTATCTGGCCCGTAGTGGATTTATCCGCAACGGAGCTTTCTTTTAGTAACGTTAAAGTATACCAGGCCAAAACCATGCCCCTGGCCCTGTTCAATGATGGTAAGGATACCCTGTTTGTGGACAGTATTTATGTGACTACGGATACGGTATTCACTGTAGCTATCGTACCTAATCGGACTACCCTGACCCTTTTTAGCAGAATCAAAGATAAAGGAGCTGGAAACTGGAAACAGGAAATTAGAGGAAGAGGAAAAGGTTCGAATGTCCGGAAACAAATGACGGGTAACCGGACGGATAGACCCTTCGCCCTGCCAAGGCGGGCAGGCAATAACCGGTCAACAATCACGCGGAACCCAAGTCAGAAAGCAAGCATCAAAAACCAGAATTCACGTTCCAATATTCTCCCGAAAGCGAAAGTTGGGACAAATTCAAAGTTTAAAGGAGCACGTTTGCCTATAAAGTTCACACCAGTTAATGATTCCAATAGGGCGAGCATGTTTAATTCTGATGAAATAAAAAATCTAACGTCTAATGTGATGGGTGTACAAATCAGCTCCAACATCCTCCCGGGCGACACCCTGAGTTTGGACATCACCTTCTTTACCAGTGATACGGGATCTTTCGCCAGTGAATTGCGAATCACAAGTGACGATCCCATGGGAAATTCTGACGTATTGATACCTCTTTCAGCGCGTTCCATCGCTCCGGCAATTTTACTCTCAACAAAGGCCCTGGATTTTGGTAATGCTTGGACCGGGGATTCGGCCATTGTGAAAATTGATAATGTGGGAACCGACACGCTGCACATTGTGGATATTACCTTACCGGATGATGAGTTCAACACGCAGATCACGGCAACGGACATTTTGCCTAATGCGACAGCCGATCTTAAAGTGCACTTTGCTTCCCTTAGTCCGGGATACTGGGAGGGGCCATTAACAATCTCCAGTGATGCCTTTTTGGCGAATCAAACCAATGTGGATTTGAAAGTGATTGCTTTACCAACGGAAACTCACGATTTTGGCCCAATCCTAATGAATCGGGATAGTACTTATATCCGGAGTTATGATAATGGTGGTAATGCAACCTTAGTCATCGATTCGGTCGTCACTACCAGTTCGGTTTTTTCCGTTCAAATAAGTAGTAATTCCATTGCTCCGGGACAAACTCTACAGGTAACCACCAGCTTTGTTCCCCCGACCACCACTATTTACCAAGCCGATGAAATTCTCTATACCTCCCAAATCGGCGATGGATTCACGATTGCCCAGCTATCGGGCGAAGGAATTACGTATCCCTTATCTGACTTCTCTACCAAATCCCTATCGGTAGTCACCTATAAAGGCAACGATACACAATTCAATTTTGGCCTCTCCAACTTAGGGGAGTACCCCTTGGATTACACCATTGAAGTAGACGCCTCTTGGTACGACTACACCTGGTTAGACCTGCCACAGAATACCGGACAAGTTCCGGGAATGTCTACCCGTACGATTGATATTAATGTCGTGAGTACCGATAACTTAGATCCGGGAACTTACCCGGGTTGGCTATATTTTAACACGAATTCGGGTACCACACCGAAACAGATTGTACGGACGGATACGGTGAATATTTTCCTGAATTTGCTGGCGGATGATGCTCAATTGGCGTCAGGGTTTGCAGCAATTCCAGCGGGTAACCCGGATCCTGTAAATGTTCTGGATGCTGATAATAATCCCATCGGTTTAGTGCTGGATTTCATCACCTCCAATGGTGGTACCGTAAACGTCCTTGGAGTTGATGCCTACCCGCCTATTGATTCAACCACTACTTATTTCGATCCCTCCGAGATCATCACCAACCCCGTATATGCCCACAAATATTTTGAAATATTCAGTAATATACCGACCGGTTACGTGGTCGACATCGGTTTCGATTACAGCCAAATACCCGGTATTCTGGATGCGAGCAAACTGCGTTTAGCCCGGCGTGTCAATAATGCCGGTACGGCAGTGTCCTGGAATATTGTTAATATTTCGGAAACCGAAATTGATTTTACTAACGGTCTAATAATTGCCCGCAACCAGACTCAATTTAGCCAATGGGTATTGCTCTCCAATACCGGTGAAAACCTGTTCGTCGATGTTCTTGCCCCGACATTTGGTACTTCTGTTTATGCCCCTGCGTCCCCGGGAATTCTGGAAGATATAGTGGTATCGGTTCCTATTACCGATGAGACCGGAGTTGCTTCTGCCCGCCTGTTCTATGCTGTAGCCGGGGAATGGAGCTATAGTGATATAGCTATGGTTGGGAGTAATGGCGAATTCTCCGCCACCATTCCGGGGACAGCAGTCACTCACTCGGGTGTGGTTTATTTTATAACCGCCACCGACTTGGTCGAGCATTCTAGTGTAACCGATACCATCGGTGTGGAGATTAAATTCCCAAGTAATGAATTAAGCACAAGTTCGGTAAGTGGTAGTGCTTATTCAGCCGGTTACCCCAGTGAAAAATGGCGAATGTTATCAATCCCGGCAGTACTGGAAAATAATGCGGTCACCAGTGTTATTGGCGACGAATTAGGATCCCAGACCGATGACGTCTGGCGCTTATTCCGGTATGATGCGAAAAATCAAACTTATCGGGATAAACCATCGAACTTTAATTACGGTGAAGGTTACTGGTTATATCAAAACGTTGAAAATAATTTAATGTTCGCTGCAACGAGCGGACAAACCGGTGATATAAACGGTTCCAGCATTACCTTAAAACCACTTTGGAATTTGATTGCATCTCCCTATTCTTTCCCCGTGGACGTGCAGCTGGATGACAAATTATTTTATGGTCCTATTACCTATGGCCAGAATGGCGAAGGCTGGACCGGTGAGATTACTGTATTGAAACCGTGGAATGGTTATGCCGTTTATAACAAAACCGGCAATGACCAAACGATTTTAATCGACCCAATGCCCCAATCGGGAATGCTCGCCAAAAAACAAATTGAAGATGGTTGGATTCTGAATCTTAGCGCCACGGCCGGGGAGTTTACGGACCGGGTCAATCCATTGGGTTGCCTGGAATCGGCAAAAGATGGAATGGACTATCATGATAACCCGGAACTGCTCGCACCCGGTAATTATTTATCTCTGACTTACACAAATCTTACTTGGGGAAATGTTAGCAAAAGATTAACCTCAGACATTCGTGAGCTGTCCGAGGAGGTCCAGATTTGGGATGTATCCATTTCTTGTAAAGGGATTTTGAAGCCCGCCTATTTGGCCTGGAACTTTACCCAGCCTTTGCCTATGGGACAAGTGACACGGATTGTGGATTTGGCTCGGAAGAAAGTCCTGGATACTCAGGAGAATTCCGGCTATAAAATCGGAAAAATAATGAGTGACATTCCTTACCAGTTGAAGGTGATTGCCGGTTATCCGGAGCAAGTTGAACGTGCTATCGAAGACATTATGAATGCCCTACCAACCGAATTTGCATTAGCGCAAAACTTTCCCAACCCCTTCAATCCGGTAACAACTTTGAAATTCGGCCTACCGGAACCACGAAATATCCGTCTTTATATTGTCAATATATTGGGTCAGGAAGTTGTGGTACTGGCCGAAGGC
>JAADFQ010000251.1 GCA_013152835.1 FCB group bacterium | reverse complement strand
GGAAAGAAGTTTTTCAATAAGATGTCAAAGCTTTAAGCAAAGGCATCCTTACGTTCATTTAACGTTACCAGTCCGGTCCCAAGGAGAAATAATACTGGGGTCGGGAATAACGTCCGTCGGGATTCTTATCCCAGGCCGTATCGATCCGCAGGAGGAAATATCCCAGATTGATTTTCGTTCCCACGCCGAATCCCGCCACAAAGGGCGTTGAATTGGCAGGAACGGTGGAGCCGTATTTGTTAGTAAATACTGAAGAATCCCTGAATTCCTTGGGATCATCCCAGGCCGCGCCCACATCCAGGAAAGCATGCCCGCGAATATTCCCGAAAATAACTTTCAGGGGAAATCCAAAGGCCAGATAATTGATGAACGGAAAGCGGATTTCGAAGTTGGTGAGAATCACGTTGGTTCCCACCCGTTCCGCATACCGGGAACCGCGCAGGGGCATAGCGTATTCCGTAAAATAAATATCCTGGAGCAGCGATTGATTATCATTGTCCAGAATGACCTGTCGGAACTGTCCCGTATCATCTTTGCCTCCGGTTTCACCTAATCCGAACAACCAGTAGGGTACACCCCCCAGGAAAAATTTCTGGGCCTGAGGTCCAAAACTTTTCCCCACCATAACTCGCGCGGCCAAAGTATAATCGGATTTAATCCGCAGATATTTCCGTACATCGATCTGAAGGGTTTGAAACGAAAGGGAGTGATTGTTGATTCGCGGACTCATATTCAGCGTAATGTCATGCCGGTAGCCATCCACGGGACCGGTCATACCGAAGACCGAATTATCCATCACCCAACTGAAAGCCGGGAGTAAAACGTTCAGGCGTGATTTATCAATTAATTCATATTGGGAAGTAAAAGGGATTTGCCGGAAAACGCGGTAATCCAGCGTATGATAGGACATTCCGAAATCAAAGCGGTTGTATTTATTAAAGGGCCGCGACAGATATGCCCCGGCTCCATAATGACGCAGTCGGCCCAGTTGATCATATCCAATGGCAAAGAAATTGGCGGTCTGATAAGCGGTCAGATAAAAATCAGTCCGGTTTTTTAAATACCCGTAAGAAAAATAGTAATCGCTGTTTTCCAGGGTGAGCACCATTTCCGTCCCCAGAGTAAACTGATGATCGCCGAGGATATCACTCCAGGCAAAAAAGGTCATTCCCTGGGTACCGAATACATTGCTGATTGTAAGGTTTCCGCTGACCATATCCAGAGTAAAGCGCGTTTTATAGGGATGAGGTACGGCGGAACTTGTATTCCGGGTGGAATCTTCCTCCAGACCGGGAATCTGATTATTTTGCGCCAGAACGGCACGGTTATAGTCTTCATAATCCTTGGCGAAAATATAACCGGAATAATCTCCGGATGTATAATCAAACTGGGAAAAACGCTTCCGTTTGGTTTCCCGGAGATCCGTAATGGCTTCCGCTTTTTTCCCACCGGATTTGATAAACTGACTGGGTTCAACGCGGACGGTCGACATTTTCAGCGGTTCAGAAACGGAATAAATGTCCCAGCCACCCTGGTTATACCCGGCGAATACCAGCATATCATTGGAGGAAGAAAGACTCAATTGCTGAATACCGGTAAGGGTATTGGTCACGGGATGAGATTCACCGGAATTCAGGTCCATTCTAAAGATGTTCCAGACGCCGTTATAATCCGCCGTGTAGAACAGAGATTGGGTCCCGTTTATCCACACCGGATAATTTTCGTTGTATTTCGTCTGCGTGAGAGGCGTTACTCCGGTAGCCAGATCCAGCCGGAAAAGATCCGTCTGGTCGAATGGAACAGCAGCCATTTTAAATTCCGCCTGACTTTGATCGAATTGCGTATCCCCGCGGTCGGACACGAAAACCAGCGATTGTCCATCGGGGCTCCAGACCGGTTCGGAATCGGAGAAGGGGTCATGCGTTAAGTTGGTCACTTCTTCCGTGTCAAAAGAATACAAATAGATGTCACTGGAACCGGCGTGATTGCCCACAAAAGCCAATTGATTTCCGTCGGGACTCCAGGAAGCGCTGAACAGACCGTCCATGGGAATTTCCAGTTTGGTTGTTTTTCCGGAAGCCACATCTACCAGATGAAACACATCCTGACTTCCCGCCTTGGCGGCGATGACGATACGCTTGCTGTCCGGGGACCAGGAAATTCCAGGCTGCAGCCACTTCAATTCCTCAAAATCAATGGAACGGTTGCCTTTGATCAGGCGACGAATCTCCTTCCCGGTAACGGCATCAATTAAATAGATGTCGGCATATCCGGAACGATCGGACAGAATAGCGATTTTGCTGCCATCCGGCGAAAGGGCCGGACTGATATTATAGTAATTCCGCCGTTTGGTGTGATTGGTGAGCGGTTCGGCGATATCCTTGAGTCCGTCCCGACCGGCAATGTCCGGCCAGTATTCTTTTTTCAAATGGGTATGCCACTGTTCGGTTAATTCATCAAAATCCATTCCCAGCGCCCGCTCAAAACCCTTTTCCGTATTCTGCGTCTGTTTCATGGAGATCAGGATTTCACCCACCTTCTCGCGACCGTATTTTTCCGCGATGAAACGCCACACCGATTGTCCGCCTTTATACCCGAGATAGCCGTACAATTCATTAATATGGGGCATGCGTTCGTGAATGGCAATATCCCGAATGATCATATCAGCCCGCGTGTCCCAGTTCATGGACAAGTATTCCGCCAGTCCTTCATTAACCCAGAGCGGAATCCGCAATCGTACCCGGCCGCTGACGATGCTTTGAATACTTCCGCCATAGATCATATCATTGATCACGGCATGCACCAGTTCGTGGTGGATGACATGACGAAACTGTTCATAGGAACCTTCAAAGGGCAGAACGACGCGGTTTTTAAACAATTCCGTGACTCCGCCGACACCTTCCGGCATATATTCGGAAACCACGTTGGTCTGCTGGAAGTCGTTGTGGGAATTATAAATAATAATCGAGATCGGTTTTTTAATTTCCCACCGAAGATGTTTGGATATCTGATCGTAGGCCTGTTCTGCAATTTCGGCCGTAAATGTGGCCAGTTCATCACCACCTTTATAAAAATAGATATCAAAATGTTTGGATTGGATATATTGCCAGTCAAACTCATGGTATTGAACCTTGTTTTGGCCAAAAGATTGTCCGGAGATAAGTCCGGAAATACTCAAACTGAGCAGGAGGGTGAAGAAGATTGTTTTCATCTAATTTTTCGTTACGCTTCGGGGGAAAGGGTGTTCCCGGGGCTGCCGGTTTTCCCTCGGCGGCAAAGAAGTTAGGGACTTTTAAATTATCAGTCAACGATCGAGGCACGGATGATGAAAAACCGTAAGATTAAGGATAAATAATTAGTGACCTGACATCAAGCTCACAACTCGATCGAATTATTACTTGCTGAACCCCGCGCGGCTCTTTCAATATTGTGTAAAGTTAGATGAGCTAAAGTTCCTCTGAACAACGAATATGATTTGTAGCTAATCTTTAATGCATCTGACAGATAGACCAGTCTGTTTCACATATGAAAAACGATATACCTTTGCACTACTATGTTCCAGGATTCGAACCCAGGCACTAACACTATCAAAATCGGTTGCCGCCCAGAAGTAACCATGACTGTTTAAAAAATAAAAATCGCCATCACAACGCCCGCCGGGTAATGCAGTGAAACCGCTTTCATTCGTGGCTCCTATATTGGGATTATCCCAGTGAGTCGTATCAGATTCTTTCAATTTGCCACCTGAGATACCGCTGCCTCCAAGAAAATCAATTAATTCCTGCCATTCTTCATCGGACGGAATATGCCATCCCACAGGCGCTAAATTGCGGCTATCTGCAATAGCAAACCAGTTATAGAGTAGACCATAAGTAGCAATAATATTATCATCGTTATTATACTTGGTGTAAGCACCGGCAGTAATATCCATCCAGGTATTATTATAAACATTGGGTATAAGATTGCCGTTACGAAAATGAGTCACTCTTAGATTCTCCGCCATCCATACTTGGTTACCAATCTTGATCGTTTTGTAAATATTACCATCAATATCTGTTATTTCATCGCTGTTCGTATATTTATTACTCTTATTCTCTTCACATGATGTTGACACGATGACTGCAAAAACGATAAAGATTATATAATTTTTCATAATTCATCCATTATCATAATCTAAATAACTATTATGGTCGTTTTATATAGTTGCATTATCCTCCCCATTTCAAGCAATTCCCTACTAAAAAATAAGAACTTTGTATTGAAAGGCAAAGCTTACTGCACAATAAGACGTGAATGAAAAGGAAGCTAGTTTTGACTTATTAATATGTCAGTCAACAGGGGAATAATGAAAAACCGGTAAGATCGATAAACCATTGGTACCCCACGCCTGTGCCGAAGCTTCGGTGGGAAAATCCCGTGGTACCTAGCAAAGCACGCCCATAAGGGCGACATCCCGATCCCGGGATGATAGAAAAGGATTCATCCACGACCAGAGGCCGTGGTTTTCATATCGGGATAAACCAAGCCGTGCTCTGTCTTCACCTGGCAAGCACCAGGGGAAGTCTGCCGGCTCCCCTGCCGGCCACTCACGGAGTGGGGCCGGCTGGCGAAGAAGGGGGCGGCCAGTTCCTGGACTCATTATTCCGCCAACGAAACTGAAATCAGGTCAACGGACAATCGCTGATTCCGACTATTCAACGAAAGATTGATGACGGTGGATTTCCCCTTCTACCATATATAAAATATCCTCGGCGATATTGGTGCAATGATCCGCCGACCGTTCCAGATACCGACTGACACCCAGTACCTGTATCCAATCACTGATGCGCTCCGGGGTGGCAAGCATTTCTTGTTCCACCACCGTGAACATGTTCCGATGCAATTGATCCACGCGATTATCCATTTCCAATACATCCCGGGCGGTTTCCGGATTAACGGATACCAGGGCATCCAGTGCTTTCCCCAGCATTTCCTGGACAAGGTGTCCCATTTCCGGGATAGCATCGGGAATCTCCAAAGGCGGACGTGAGGTAAGATACACGACTCGTTCGGCCACATTGGACGCCAGATCGCCGATTCGCTCCAGATCGTTATTAATCTTCAGCACCGATATGATGTACCGCAGATCAATAGCCACCGGTTGATACAACGCCATGACTTTCAGGCATTCTTCCTCTACCTGAACTTCCAATTGATCGATGCGTTCATCGCCGTTGATCACAGCCTGCGCCTGGATATCATTACGGGTCTTCAGGGCGTCCACACTTTCCCGTAAGGCTTCCTCCACACGGGTTCCAACTTCCACAATACTTCTTTTCAGGGATTCTATTTCCCGATGCAAATGACTGGGCATATTTCCTCCTTATCCGAACCGTCCGGTGATATAGTCTTCCGTTTTTTGAACGTCCGGATTGGTGAACAATTTATCGGTGGCCCCGTATTCAATCAACTCGCCTTCGTATAAAAACAGGGTTGCGTCGGAAACGCGGGCTGCCTGTTGCATATTATGCGTCACGATGACGATCGAATAGTCCCGGCGCAATTCACCGATGAGTTCTTCAATCCGTGCTGTGGATCGCGGGTCCAGCGCCGAGGCCGGTTCATCCATGAGAATGACTTCCGGTTGCATGGCAATCGCCCGGGCAATACAGAGACGTTGTTGCTGTCCCCCGGAAAGCGTAAGGGCGGATTCATGCAATCGATCTTTCACATCATTCCATAAACCGGCTCGTTGAAGACTGGATTGCACTAAATCATCAAGTGATCCCTGATACCCGTTCAATTTCGGTCCCCAGATAATATTCTGAGCGATTGATTTGGGGAAGGGATTGGACTTTTGAAATACCATCCCGATCCGGCGACGAATGTCCACCACATCCCAGTCTTTATCATAAATATTCCGACCTTCAAAAAGAATTTCTCCCTCCAGCCGGAAGGAGTCCACAAAATCATTCATCCGGTTGAAACAGCGCAACAAGGTGCTTTTTCCACAACCGGAAGGACCGATAATGGCCGTGACCTGATGTCGTTCAATCTCCAGGCTGCACGGCTTGATGGCGGTAAAATCGTCATAGCGAACGACAACACTTGAGAGGGATAATACAGGGTTTTTAATCTGCATACAATTTCCTTTACCAGCGAATCTTTTTGGAAGCCCGATGTCTGAGCCAGACAGCAGCGGAATTCAAGACCAACAAAAAGATTAATAGAACAATGATTCCGGCGGCGGCCACTTCATGGAATTCAGCCTGTGGCCGGGAAGCCCAGTTAAAAATCTGAATCGGCAGCGCTGTAAACGGGTCCATGGGTCCTGCCGGGACAAAGGCCACGTAGGTCAATGCGCCGATCATGATCAGCGGTGCTGTTTCACCCAAGGCCCGGGACATGGCCAGGATAACACCGGTGAGAATTCCCGGCGCAGCCGCGGGAAGCACATGATGAATCACAGTCTGCCAGCGGGTTGCTCCCAGGGCGTAGGCGCCCAGCCGAATATTTTTCGGTACGGCCCGGATCGCCTCACGGGCGGCAATGATAATCACCGGCAGGATGAGCAGGCTCATGGTCAACGCGCCGGCCAGGAGGCTGCGTTGCAGATGAAAAAAGCGCACAAACACGGCCAATCCGATAATCCCGTATACGATCGACGGAACACCGGCCAGATTGGCAATATTAATTTCAATAAACCGGGAAAGTTTCCCTTTCCGATTGTATTCCTCAAGATAAATCGCCGAGGCAATGCCCAGGGGAACCGAAATAAGAAAGACCAGGCCCATGAGCCAGAAACTTCCCGCCAGGGCGGATTTAATCCCGGCTTTATGGGCAAACCGGGAAGGAAAACTGGTAAGAAAATCGAGTGAAAGATAAGAGAATCCGGCCACGACTACATGACCAACCAATACCACCAGAATCACCAGTGAAAAAGTTGTCAGACCGATGGCGCAGCCTTTAAACAGGCGTTCCTTTCTGGCCCGCCGATCCCCGGGATTTTTCCATTGCGAATTATTCATATTCCTCCCGGAAACGGCGCATGACCTGATGGGCGATTACATTCATTCCCAGGGTCACAACAAACAAAACGGCGCCGACGGCAAAAATAGTTTGATATTCAATCCCTCCGGCCGGTGTATCGCCCAGGCTAACCTGTACTATATAGGCGGTCATCGTCTGAATACTTTCCAGGGGATTCCAGGTCAGATTGGGGGTGGCGCCGGCGGCCAGGGTAACGGCCATGGTTTCACCAAAGGCACGGGAAAGGGCCAACACAAAGGAGGCCATGATCCCGGATAGCGCCGAGGGTACCACAACCCCCTGGGAAACCTCAAACGTCGTCGCTCCCAGTGCATATCCGCCCTGGCGAAGGGCCGCCGGCACGGCTTTCAATGCATCATCACAGAGTGACACCACCATGGGCAGAATCATGATGCCCACCACGATGGCTGCGCTCAGGGCATTAAATACCTGCATCGACGGAAGGACATTCCGAAGAAGCGGGGTAACAAAGGTAAGGGCAAAATACCCGTATACGACGGTGGGAATCCCGGCCAATATTTCCAGGGCCGGCTTTACAACGCCCCGAAAATGTTCCGAAGCATATTCACTGAGATAAATAGCCGTAATTAATCCCACGGGAACGGCAATCAGGCCCGACCCGATCACAATCAACAGCGTGCCACCAAGCAGCGGCAAAATGCCAAAACTTTTGGGGTCCAGCAATGGTTCCCAGCGAGTACCGGTAATGAAGCTCCAAAACGATACGTGTTTGAAAAACACCGCCGTTTCGGTCCCCAGCACACCGATAATCGTGAACGTTGTGGCTACGGCAAGTAAAGCCGAAAGAGCCAGCATCCACTGGATCACTCGCTCTTTCTTCCAACCGAATGACTGCTTTGGAATCATCCGGCTTTTAATATATCCTCAATTTTAAGGCCGATCGTTTCCTTACCACTGAAAAGTGATCCGGTCTTCACATCCTTGAATCGCAGACGATCATGATCATAGGCTTCCGTCGGAAGGGCCACATAGCCCACTTCACCCACCAGTTCGGGAGCATGATCCAGATAGAAATTCACGAAAGTCCGAACCTCCTCCCGCTTGGCCGATTCAGGTTTCACATAAATGAAAATCGGTCGGGAAAGGGGTTGATAGGATCCGTCGTTGATCGTCGTCACGGAAGGCGCCACGGGTCCCTTGCCTCCGTCAATTGGAACCACCTTCAACTTATCCGTATTTTCCTGATAATAGGCAAATCCGAAGAACCCCAGAGCATACCGATCACCGGCAATTCCCTGGACAAGCACATTATCGTCTTCGCTTTTGGAAAAATCCGAACGGCAGGATTGGGCTTTTCCGTTAATGGCTTCGGTAAAATAATCGAAGGTTCCCGAATCGGTCCCGGGTCCAAATAAATGAATAGGTTTTGAGGGCCATTCGGGACGAATATCACTCCATTGCTGAACGTGACTTCCTGCTTTCCAGATTAAATTCAATTCAGCCACGGTGAGCTGATCCACCCAATTGTTGGCTCGGTTGACTACCACGGAAAGACCATCAAAAGCGATGGGCAATTCGATGAATTCAATTCCGTTTTCAGTGGCTTTTTTAATTTCGCTCCCCTTTATGGGTCGGGAGGCATCATTGATATCGGTTTCACCGATGACATATTTTTTAAAGCCACCTCCCGTCCCGGAAATTCCCACGGTGACACGTACTTTGGGATAAATCTTCCCGAATTCTTCCGCTACCGCCTCGGTGATGGGAAAGACCGTGCTGGAACCATCCACTTTCACGGTTCCGGTTAATGAAGATATTGATTTATTGTTTGCCGAATTGCCACAAGCCGTCAGGATCAAAAAACCGGCTAGGGAAAGTCCTGTAATGAATAATCGTTTCATAGAAATTCCTTTGAACTTAAAAGTTGAATTGAAAAGTCAGGTTATAGTCCGCTACGACCGGGTCCTGATTTGATTGCGAAATACGTACTAACGGAATAATATCCAATCCGGCTTCCGGAGTTAGGACCAAACCGGAAACCCAGTACACATCCTTGGAAGAATCCACTGTGTACACATCCAGGCGGCTGAAGACTTGGAAGTGTTTTAAATCAAGATTGCCATAACCACTGAAAATCGTTTCGACCCCGAGACCCTCGAACGTATGCACTTTGACATCCCTTTCCAATCCCAGTCGAATCTTATCATTGGCAAAACCGCCAAAAAGTCCCGCTACGGCAATCCGATCAGTGGAATCCACGCCGATGACCGTTTGCTCCGATGAGAGGGAAAGGCCGCTATTCCAGCCGGTGTTTTTATCCAGCCTGGCTTCGCCAAGATATCCCCGCAAGGATACTTTTTTATAGGAATCATTCTCCGGTTTTTTATATCCCGGTCCATTGGTGATCAGAACGCTGAAATGGATATTGTTATTCAGAGAAGGATAAAAACCCAATCCCAGATCGGCGGAACTGGAAAAACCATAGCGGTCCATAGCGGATTTCTCCACCACGCGATAGCCCCAGGTTTTTTCCTGAATGGGAAACATATTCATCCCCTGAACCCCGATGACAACTTTCCCCAGCGATGTTTTCCAATCCATTTTAGCATTTTTCAGATACAGTGTCCGGGGGGAAACACGGGGATTAATATCCGAAATAAAGGTGTACTTTAGTTGATCGGAAATACGTACCTGATATTTCAGGTAGACCCGGGAGTATTCGAATGAATTTGTGATGGCTTCGTCCGGGGAAACCGAATACTGATAAAACACAATCCCTGAAAACGTTCCCTGCTCTCCTGCCAGCAATGCCAGGGTGAAAAGCGGTATTAACAATGATTTCATAATATGGTCCTTTCAAATGAAGGTGAAAACTACGGGCGTAATGTTAGGCTTGTATTAGAGGGTTGTTAGAATTTGATTAGGAAGAATGAGTATTATGGGATACAGCTTTGCCTGTTGATTGCACCCCTAGTTTGATGGAAATCTGTTACCTATGTATTGACATTCCCGTATTACCCATGTATTGAAACCGCACTGTTCAGATATTTTTCGGGCAGGGACACAATTGCCTTTGAAATGCAGTTCAGGTTGGACGTATCTTTTTCCTCGATTCCAAACCTGAAATTCTAAAGCAAGAATAACTGTGACACCTGTATTAATCGGGATTGCCGGTGGAACCGGTTCCGGAAAAACGACCATTGCCAAAGCCTTAGTTAAAGAATACGGGCAAGGCGAGGTAGTCATTCTGGAGCAGGATGCCTATTATCGGGATTTATCCGATCTGGTACCGGAACAACGCAAACAGGTAAATTTCGATCATCCGGATTCCATTGATATCGATTTATTTATCCAACATTTATATACGTTATTAAAAGGAAAATCGATCCAAAAACCGGTTTATGATTTTTCTACCCATACCCGAAGCCCGCAGACCTGGGAAATCCATCCTCACAGTGTTGTGATTGTGGAAGGAATCCTGGTGCTTCACTGGCCGGCAATCCGGGAATTACTGGATATTAAGATCTATGTGGAAACACCGGCCGATATTCGTTTCATCCGACGGTTGAAACGGGATATTGACGATCGGGGACGAACCACACATTCGGTGATTACCCAATATCTGGATACCGTCCGTCACATGCATGAGCAATTTGTCGAGCCTTCTAAATTCTACGCGGATATCATTATTCCGGAAGGCGGCCAGAATACGGTTGCGATCAATCTTTTACGCACCAAAATCGATTACACACTTTCAGGAAATTAACCCCATGCCTACCTTAACACCCCGGGACACCGGTTGGATTGAAGTCATTTGCGGAAGCATGTTCAGCGGAAAGACCGAGGAACTGATCCGTCGATTACGCCGGGCCGAGATTGCCAAACAGAAAACCATAATTTTCAAACCCCGGATTGATAACCGGTATAGTCACAACCATATCGTTTCCCACAATCAGCGGCGAATGGAATCCCATCTGGTGGATTCCTCCCGGGAAATCTGGGAACAGTCACAGTCTGTGGATGTGGTGGGTATCGATGAAGCGCAGTTCCTGGACGACCGCATCCTGGATGTTTGCCGGCGACTGGCAGCGCAAAACAAACGCGTCGTGATTGCCGGTCTGGATACGGATTTCCGGGGACTCCCGTTCGGTCCCATGCCGGTTCTCATGTGCGAAGCGGAATATTTGGATAAGCTTCAGGCCATCTGTGTCGTCTGCGGGAATCCCGCCTCCTGTACCCAGCGAATCACATCCCAGGCGGAACAGGTCGTCATCGGCGAAACCGATATCTACGAAGCCCGCTGCCGCCATTGTTTTCAACCACCGGAGGAATCATGACTCATTTGACCGGAGTATTAGGAATTATCGTTTTGCTCGGCATTGCCTTGCTCATGTCAAATAATCGGAGACGAATTCCCTGGCGGATGGTTCTGTGGGGGCTCATCCTGCAACTCTCGTTTGCCCTGTTCATCCTAAAAACGCCCATCGGTCAACCCTTTTTTAGTCTTTTGGATGCGGGGATAACAAAATTGCTGAGCTTCAGTGATGCCGGATCCGATTTTCTGTTCAAATCGTTCAGCTCCGGAGTCGTGGAAGGTCCCCTGATGAATTTCGCTTTCCGGGTTTTACCCACGATCATCTTTTTCAGTTCCTTAATGGCGGTATTGTATCACTACGGCATTATGCAATGGATTGTCAAGTGGATCGCCAAGGGGATGCAAAAAACGCTGAAAACCAGCGGCGCAGAGACGCTGAGTGTTTCCGGAAATATTTTTGTGGGGCAAACGGAGGCCCCATTGATGATCCGACCCTTTATCGGAAAAATGACTCAGTCGGAATTGATGACGGTCATGGTGGGCGGATTTGCCACCGTGGCCGGAGGCGTCATGGCCATGTATGCCAAAATGTTATCCGACATTCCCGGAATCGCCGGCCACTTAATGGCGGCTTCCATCATGAGCGCTCCGGCGGCTTTGGTCGTTTCCAAAATAATTTTCCCCGAAACGGAAACACCGGAAACACTGGAAGCCGGTGATATTCTGGTGCCGCGATCGGAGGATAACGGAATGGAAGCCCTTTCCAGGGGCGCCACCGACGGACTGAAACTGGCGGGGAATGTGGCCGCCATGCTGATGGCGATTGTGGCCATGATCGCCATGGTGAACGCCATCCTGGGGCTGGCCGGTACCTCCCTGGAAGCCATCCTGGGCTGGATTTTCCGCCCCCTGGCCTGGACCATGGGCGCACCCTGGGATGAAGCCCAGATTCTGGGTTCCCTGATGGGAAAAAAACTGGTGCTTACAGAATTAATTGCCTACAGTGATTTAAGCACCTTAAGATTGGAACACGTCATTTCGGACCGTACTGCAATCATTGCCAGTTATGCCCTCTGTGGTTTTGCCAATTTTGCCTCCATCGGAATTCAATTGGGAGGTATTGGCGGTATGGCGCCTGAGCGTCGGTCTGATTTGGCCCGGCTGGGATTGAAAGCCATGATTGGCGGTGCGCTGGCCTCGTGGATCACGGCTTCGATCGCCGGAATGCTCATATAAAAACCAGAGGAAAAGATGCGTTTGATTTTACTTGGTCCTCCGGGAGTCGGGAAGGGAACACAGGCCCAGCGACTGCAGGACCATTATGCTATCGTTCACTTGTCCACGGGCGAGCTTCTTCGTGACGAAATAGCCGACGGAACCGACCTGGGACTCCATGCAAAATCGTTTATCGATCAGGGATTGCTGGTTCCGGATCAGATCCTGCTGGACATGATGAATGGACGGCTCCAGCACACGGACTGTGAAGCGGGATTTTTACTGGACGGATTCCCGCGCACGATTCCGCAGGCGGAAGGTCTGACCGGGATTTTAGCCACTCTTGACCAAGCTCTGAATGCCGTGGTCTGCCTCACGGCGGACCGGGAAGAATTGATTCATCGCCTCCTCCTCAGGGGAAAAACATCCGGCCGCACCGATGATAACCTGGCTGTCATCCGCCAGCGACTGGACGTGTATCGTCAACAAACGGAACCACTCATCGATTATTACCGGGCCAACGGATTGTTGGTGGAAGTCAGCGGCCTGGGAACAATTCCGGAAATTACCGAACGAATAATTAATGCCCTGGATATACAATGCTTAGAATAGGACTTACCGGTGGCATCGGAAGCGGCAAAAGCACCGCCAGCTTGATAATGGCCGAGTTGGGCGCCTTTATTTTCGATGCCGATAAAGAAGCCAAACGGATTCTGGAAACCAATGAAACGGTCCAGAGTGAATTGATCGCCGAATTCGGGACCGATATCATGAGTCCCGATGAATCCATTGATCGCCGGAAATTAGCCCGGGTCAGTTTTCAGGACGAAGATCATCAACTGCGCCTGAATGCCGTGATCCATCCCTATATTTTCGAAGAGATTGACCGTCAATTTGAAAAAATATCCTCCCAATCTGATTATCCGCTCTTTGTAGTGGATGGAGCCCTGATCTTCGAATCCGGCCTGGACCAGCATCTGGACTATATCCTGGTCATCAGTTCCACGATCAAACATCGTATCGAACGGGCGTTGAAACGGGGAACCCTTACCCGGGAAGAAATTATTAAACGAATGGACCTTCAATGGACGGATGAGGATAAAATTCACAGCGCCGATTTTGTAATTCATAACAATAGCACCGAAGAAAACCTGAAAGAGCAAATCATTCAGGTTTATAACCAGTTGGTTTAACCGAATCCGGGTTACAGGGATTGCCCCTTACTCTATGAAATCCCTAAATTGTAATTCAAGACACGTTTGTCTTATTATGGTAATTCAACCATCATCCACATTCCCGCCCTTCGGACGTCGGTTCCCGACACAAATATTCCCTGCGTCCAATGCGGATTTCATCATCCGGAAGGAGAACCGCCATGCCTAAAGCCGTTACCGCTTATTCCTCTTGTGAAGCGCTATTAATCGACGCCATTCGCGATGAACAAACGGCCGCCCAATGGTACGCGGACGCCGCTGACATTACACCGGACCCGGAGATCCGGTCCCTGTTGAAACAACTGGCGGAAATGGAAAATAATCACGCCCGCGATTTAACGCTCTGTCTGGAATCCATCCGGAATCAGCAGGCGGTTCAGCAGGGAATTTTGGCATCGTTTGGTGAAACCGGATTGGTTTCCCGGCGTGAAACCCGAACCCGAGGAATACTTCATGATTGAAATTCGTATGCACGGACGGGGGGGGCAGGGTGCTGTTGTCGCCTGCAAGATACTGGCTTCCGCCCTGTTTAAGGAGGGGAAATTTCCCCAATCCTTTCCCGCTTTCGGCGTGGAACGTCGCGGCGCTCCCGTCATGGCCTTTATCCGGATTGATGATAAACCGATTCATCTCCGAACCGAAATTTATAAACCCCGGCATCTCATCGTTTTGGACCCCACCCTGTTGCAGACCGTCGATGTAACCTCGGGACTTATTCCAGGCGGAACCATCCTGCTCAACAGCGCCGTTCCGGCTGAGGAGTATCCCCAATTGCAGGATTTTACCGTCGCCACCGTCAATGCCAATCAAATTGCCGTGACCCACAAATTGGGGACCCGGTCAACGCCGATTGTCAATACGGCCATTCTGGGCGCCTTTTCCCGGTTTACCGGACTGGTGGGGCTGGATGCTTTGGTCGATACGATTCAATCCTATGTACCGGTGAAACCAAAGGAAAATGCGGCGGCCACCCGGGAGGCCTATGAGCTGTGTCAGTTTACCCAATCTGTCCCGGTGTAGGAGTTAGTGATGAGTGATGCGTTAAAATTCCAAAATGGCCGTCCGGTATTTGCCATCTCTACCGGAACTATGGACTGGAACCATACCGGCTCCTGGCGTTACATGCGACCGCGGTATGAAGAAAAATTACCGCCCTGCACGGCCGGTTGCCCCACCCACGAACGGATTCCCCAGTATTTTGCGTTAGTGAAACAAGAGAATTATCAAGCGGCCTGGGAAATCATCCTGGAAGATAATCCGTTGCCCGGTGTTTGTGGCCGGGTGTGTTATCATCCCTGTGAAGGTGTCTGTAACCGAAGTGAATTTGATACCGAAATCAGCATTAATGCCATGGAGCGCTTTGTTGCCGATCAGAATCTGGACCACGGTTATCCTGATCATTTTTATACACCGACCAATGGGAAACAAATTGCCATAATCGGTTCCGGTCCCGCCGGTCTCTCTGCAGCCTATCAATTGGGTCGCCGGGGATATGGTGTCACCATTTTTGAAGCCGCTCCGGAACCGGGGGGAATGCTTCGCCTGGGGATTCCCGAATATCGCCTCCCACGAGCAATCCTGGATAAGGAAATTACCGACATTAGATCATTGGGAGTCACCATTGAAACCGGTCGTCGCTTGGGAGACAATTTGTCGCTGGACGACTTAACCAGCCGCTTTGAGGCGGTGATTCTGGCCCTCGGTGCCTACCAGGGCCGGGAGCTGGACATCCCCGGCCGGAATCTTCCCGGTGTTTCCTCAGCCCTGGATTTTCTTCAGGAATTCAATCTTACGGGAAAAAGCGATTTGCCGCCACAGGTGATGGTGGTCGGCGGCGGAAATACAGCCGTTGATGCGGCCCGGAGTGCTCGTCGTCTGGGATCGGACGTTCAACTGGTGTACCGGCGTTCGCGAGATGAAATGCCTGCAGTAACGGAGGAAGTGGATGCGGCTCTGGAAGAAGGTGTTCAGCTTCGCACGTTGACCAATCCGGTTGCTTTCCTGGGAGCCGATGGTGTTACTGAAGTTCAGGTGATCCGCATGGAACTCGGCGAAACGGACGACAGCGGACGGCGGCGGCCCATTCCGGTTCCGGGCAGCGAAGAAATCCTTCCGGCAACCCGTGTGTTGTTGGCCATTGGAGAAACGCCGCAACTGGAAAATCTGCCAAATATTGCGGATACGGAGGGTGGAAGAATTGTGGTGGATTCGGCTCAGACCACTTCCCGGGAAAAAATATTTGCCTGCGGCGATGTGGCTACCGG
>JAADFQ010000250.1 GCA_013152835.1 FCB group bacterium | reverse complement strand
AAAGCGTCGTTCTGTCATATTCAGGATGAACGCGGGAAAATCCAGCTCTATGTCCGGCGGGATGATGTGGGCGAAGATGCTTACACACAGTTTAAACTTCTGGACTTGGGGGATATCATCGGGATTCAAGGTTGGGTTTTTAAAACCAAAACGGAAGAAATCTCGGTCCATGCCACGGAAGTGAAGGTATTGGCGAAAAGTATTCGTCCCCTGCCAGTGGTCAAGGAAAAAGAAGGTGAAATATTCGACGCTTTCGAAGATAAAGAGTTACGCTTTCGAAATCGCCATCTGGATCTGATCACAAACCCGGAAGTACGTGAAGTATTTAAAACGCGGGCCAGAATTATTTCCTTTATCCGCCGCTATCTGGATGATCGCGGGTATTTGGAAGTGGAAACACCCATCCTGCAGCCGTTGTACGGGGGCGCTAACGCCCGACCTTTTGTGACCCACCATAACACACTGGATCAGGAATTTTATTTGCGGATTGCCGATGAATTGTATTTAAAGCGACTGATCATCGGCGGTTTCGAAAAAGTGTATGAATTATCAAAAAATTTCCGGAATGAGGGTATGGACCGCAACCACAATCCGGAATTCACCGCCCTGGAATTCTATCAGGCCTATGTGGATTATGAATACATGATGGATTTTGTTCAGGACCTGATTCAGGGTATCGGTAATGTAGTCGGCAAGGAACGGTTCAACTGGAATGGTATGGAAATTGATATTACCCAACCTTTTCAGCGAATCCCCATTTTATCGGCTTTATCCGAAGCGCTTGGCGCTTGGCCGGGATATTTCAGCTTCCGATGCAGTTGAATTACGAGCCCTGGCAAAGGAAAAGAACATTGATACGAAGGGACTGAATACCTATGGTCAGATTCTGGACGAATTAATGAAGCACCTGGTGGAACCGCAGTTAATCCAGCCGACATTCATTATGGATTATCCAAAGGCCATATCACCGCTGGCCAAACCCCATCGATCGGGTCAACCGGACATTGTGGAGCGGTTTGAACTCTTCATCGGTGGAGCGGAATTTGCCAATGCGTTTACCGAATTGAATGATCCCATCGATCAACGACAACGGTTTGAAGCCCAGGCTGCCCTGGGTCGGGCGGGAGATGAAGAGGCGCAACCTGTCGATGAGAATTTTCTGGAAGCGGTGGAAACCGGGATGCCACCGACCGGCGGTGTCGGTATAGGGATTGACCGGTTGGTGATGTTATTTACAGAAAATCGTTCGATTAAGGATGTGATTCTATTCCCTACGCTAAAGAAAATATAGACGCCAATCGAGGCCGGGACACCGTGAGGCGCCAGTTTCAGCACATTTTGTTTTCATGCGCCTGGCACTGACAATTGCCTGGCGCCACCTGACTACGATTCGGCGCGGCAGTTTCTCTACCATTGCAGGAATCCTGGCCATCCTTGGGTTAGCCATTGGTTTGGCAGCATTACTCATTACCTATGCCGTTATTGATGGTTTCGAACGCACGATTTCGGAAAAAATATCCAGCTTTGACGGGCACATCCAAATCACTCATTTCCTGGATACTCCTTTTAGTCCAAATCAGGCAAAAATCGACAGTCTGCTTGGTCCCTATGAAGATACAGTGAACTTGATTCCATTTTTGCAACAACCATTGATTCTTCGGAAAGGATCCCGGGCGGAAGGGGGTATTTGTATGGGTATGGGCGCACCGGATCTGCCACCGGCGCTGTCCGCTCTGGTAGTTCCGCCTCAATCTACAATCCGTCCCGGCACGGCCATTCTGGGAGACCGGCTGGCTGGTCTTTTAGGTGCCGCGGTGGGCGATAAGATCGTTCTGATGCATGTGGATACGGAAGGAGGGTTGGCCAACGCTCCCCGGTACCGTCAGGTCATCGTGAGCGGTGTCATTCATTCAGGATTGCTGGATTACGACCGTTCCATCGTCTATTTATCGCTTCAGGACCTTCAATTGGTGGCCGGATTGGATCGACAAATTTCCGGATATATCCTTTATGAAAAGAACCCTGAACTTCATCGGCAAATTTATGCGCGTTTACAAGCCGGATTACCCTATCCGTTATATCCATTAAGCTGGAAAGATAAACATCGTATTCTCTACGATTGGATGACGATTCAGAAATGGCCGATTTTAATTATTTTTGGATTAATTGCCCTGGTGGGCGTCGTGAATATCATGTCGGCCCTGATGATGATTATTCTCGAGAAAATTCGACAAATCGGGATTCTAAAAGCTCAGGGGCTGGCCACGCATTCGATTCGGAATATTTTTCTTTTGGAAGGGCTGATGATTGGTTTCCTGGGATCCGCACTCGGCGGGGTAACGGCGTGGATCTTAATTACGGTGCAGCATCGTTTTAATATCCTTTCCATCCCGGAGGATGTCTATTTCATGGACCGGATCCCGGTACATATTTCCTGGCCAGTAACCCTGTCCATCCTGGGTCTGGGAATTCTTTGCTCGCTACTATCGGTCCTCTGGCCGGTGAAACGAGCCATGAGCATCAAACCGGCGCCAGCTCTGCGATACGAATGAACCTTACAACTCAAATTGCCAAGCGATTCCTGTTAGGCGGTAAGGGCTCCGGTCCTTCCCGTGTGACGGGTTGGGTTTCCATTGTGGGAATGACCGTGGGCAGCTTTGCCCTGGTGATTTCGGTAGCCGTTTTGAACGGGTTTGAATCGATGGTGGAATCGCGCATTATGGGTTTTGAAGGCGATTTACGCATTACGGGAAATTTGGGACGGCTGAATAATCCGGATTTGGACTGGATAAAAAATCAACCGGAAATCATCGGTGTAGCTCCCTATTTGGAACGCCAGGCAATTATTATCAGACAAGATAATTCACCACGGGTGGTGACTTTCAAAGCGGTAGACCCGTCTGATTTGGAATCGGTGTATCAGTTGGGGGAAGTTGACCGCTATGAAACACCGGTTCCCGGAGCCTTGATTGGTGAAGTGCTGGCCGACCGCCTAAACCTTCGTCCGGGAGATTGGGTGACGATATACAGTCCTGTGGATGGCCTGTCACGGTTCGGGGCTCCCGCACAATTGAGAATTCCGGTTTCCGGTATTTTTACGTCCAAAGTGTTGGATTACGATGACAAAATTGTTTTTATTCCCTGGGAAACGGGCGTCAAATTATTTTCCCGGAAAACGATGCTTGACGGGATTGACCTGCGCTTAGCTCCGAATGCAAACTTAGACCAGGCTAAATTGGAATTAAGCGCAGCTGCACCGGGGAAGATCAGGGTTGAATCCTGGGCCGATCTTCATGAAAATCTATTTCATGCCATGCGCATGGAACGAATCGGCGCTATGATAATTCTCAGTCTGATCATCATTGTGGCAGCTTTCAACTTGGCCACGACACTGGTCCTGGTGACCTATCAGAAAATCCGGGAGATCGGAATTTTACAAACCCTGGGATTGACTTCGCGGGAAATACATATCGTACTTACAAAACAGGGCTTTTTCATCGGTGGCGCCGGTTTGTTAACGGGATTTGGTCTGGGGATTGCCGTGGTTATTCTACAGAGAATCTTTGGTTTTATACCGTTACCATCCGATATTTATGCTTTGGCGACGCTTCCTATGGTCCTGCATGTAAGGGACCTGGTGCTGATTCCGCTGATTGCCACCGTGAGCATCTATGCCGCAACGCGTTTAGCCGGTCAACGAGCGATGAGGATTGAACCAAAAGTCGCTCTCCAAATGGAGAAATAATGTTAATTGCCGACCACATTTCCAAGACGTATCGTAATGGCGTGAAGGCGCTACCCGTACTTACGGACGTCAGTCTTGCACTGAAACCGGGAACTATCGCCACAATCATGGGACCCTCCGGTTCGGGAAAATCGACGTTACTCAATATACTGGGGACCCTGGATCAACCCGATTCCGGATCATTGCATTTCCAGGATAACGATTTACTGACTTTACCGAACCGCGAACTGGCGCGATTTCGTAATCAGCACTTGGGTTTTGTTTTTCAGTTTCATCATTTATTGCCTGAGTTCACGGCACGGGAAAATGCATTAATTCCTGCCACCATCGCCCGGAATCCGGATGGCGAAAGGATCGTGGATGACCTGTTTCATTTGATGGGTTTACGGGAACGGGAAGACCATTATCCCGGAGAATTGTCCGGAGGGGAACGGGTGCGGGTAGCCTTGGTCCGGGCCTTGATTAATCAACCGGAAATCATTCTGGCAGATGAGCCGACCGGAAATCTGGATCAGGGGAATGCTGCGAAAGTTTTGGACTTATTTCGTTCCGTTCAGGAACGGTATCACCCCTGCGTGGTGATCACCACACACAATCCGGAAGTAGCCGCGATCGGTGATCAGAAACACATATTGGATCAAGGAACCTTATTCCCGGTTGACAGTATTTGATTCCATCATAATTCACAGTAATTTCAGCAGCCAATGAAAGAAAATTTTTCAAAACGGGTTCAGGCGATCATGCGTCATGCCAAGGAAGAGGCCATCCGGCTGGGTCACAGCTATGTCGGTTCCGAGCACCTTCTGTTGGGGATGTTGGTGGATTCTTCCGGGTTCTCGATGAAAATTCTGGATATTTTTGATGTGGAACCAGAAGCAATCAAAGCCATGGTTGAAGATCTGGTGAAAACATCCGGCGGGACGATGACCCTGGGACATTTGCCGCTCACGAGACGCGCGGAACGCATTCTGCGGAACGCCTATCATGAGGCCACAAAAATGAATCAATCCGTGGCCGATGACACACATTTATTTTTAGCCCTTTTACATGAGTCGGAGGGCATAGCCTATGAAGTACTGGCTTCATTTTCCCTGGATTATGATTCCGTCAGGGAATTAATTATTCAGGAAGAAGAAAAGGATATCGTGCAGGATTCACCAAAAAAAGGGAAAAAATCCACAACTCCCGCTCTGGATCATTTCAGTCGTGATATTACCGAACTGGCTCAGGCCGGGAAATTAGATCCGGTTATAGGCCGGGAAGATGAAATCGAAAGGGTTGCTCAGATTCTTACCCGCCGAAAGAAGAATAATCCCGTATTGATTGGAGAACCGGGGGTGGGAAAAACCGCAATTATTGAAGGTCTGGCTTCCCGGATTATTGATAAAACAGTTCCCCGACTGTTACGCAATAAACGGATTCTTGCATTGGATTTACCGGCGATTGTGGCCGGGACCAAATACCGCGGTCAATTTGAAGAACGAATGAAAACAATCATGCAGGAACTGGAAGTCAACGATGACTTAATTCTGTTTATTGATGAATTGCATACCCTGGTAGGAGCGGGAAGCGCAGCAGGGAGTCTGGATGCTTCCAATATGTTTAAACCCGCGTTGGCCCGGGGTGATATCCATTGTGTCGGGGCCACGACGATGGATGAATACCGGAAAAATATTGAGAAGGACGGCGCCCTGGAACGCCGTTTTCAAAAAGTTATCATTACCCCTCCCAAGATTGAGGAAAGCATTGCTATTCTTCAGGGATTAAAAGACAACTATGAAACCCATCACAACGTGATTTATGATGACGAGGCGATTACCGCCTGTGTCCGTCTTTCGCATCGGTATATCCACGACCGTTTCTTACCGGATAAAGCCATTGATGTGATGGATGAAGCGGGATCACGGGCGCACATGTTGAATACCAAAGCCCCGCAAGACGTATTAAACCTGGAAAGTGAGATCGAGAACCTAAAAATTCGGAAAGATCAGGCCGTTGCCGCGCAAGAATTCGAGCAGGCCGCCACTCTTCGGGATCAGGAGCAGAATCTGTTACATAAACTGGCCGGATTGCAGCGGGAATGGTCCCGGGAGGAACGGAAAAACCCCATTCGGATTACGGAAGATCATATTGCCGATGTCGTTGCTCTGATGACCGGTATCCCGGTTACCAAAGTTGCCGAGAGTGAGTCCCATAAACTATTGGAAATGGCCGATGGTCTGCACCGGTTTATCGTGGGACAAGATGAAGCTGTGGAGAGTCTCACGCGGTCCATTCAGCGGGCGCGAGCCGGACTGAAGAACGCCAAACGTCCCATTGGAGTATTTTTATTTTTGGGACCGACCGGGGTTGGAAAAACAGAAATGGCCAAGGCCCTGGCGACCTATCTCTTTGATCAGCCGGAAGCGCTGATAAAAATCGATATGTCGGAATACAGCGAACGCTTTTCAATCTCCAGGCTAATCGGCGCTCCTCCGGGATATGTGGGCTATGAAGAAGGCGGCGAACTCACCGAAAAAGTCCGCCGGAATCCATATTCCGTAATCCTGTTTGACGAAATAGAAAAAGCTCACCCTGACATTTATAATGTTCTGTTGCAACTTTTCGATGAAGGGGTGCAAACCGATGGATTGGGACGAAAGGTTGACTTTAAAAATTGTATAATCATTATGACATCCAATGCCGGAACCAGAGAATTTAAAACCGGTAATCAGTTCGGATTTATTGAAATGGATGAGGACGTGGATTATAAGCAAATCCAAAGTAAAATCATGGATAGTGTCGGGAATATTTTTTCACCGGAATTTCTGAACCGGGTTGATGAGACCATCGTCTTTCATCCCTTGTCGAAGGAAGAAGTTTTCGATATCATCGATCTCCAGTTAAAAGATCTGCGGGATAATCTGGACCAGATGGGGGTCAAATTAAAGCTTACGAAACGGAGCAAAACTTTGCTTCTGGAGAAAGGGTTTAATCGCGAATATGGCGCCCGGTATTTACGTCGGGAAATCCAAAATTCACTGGAAAATCATTTATCGGAAATGGTTCTGGCCGGGTCCATCCATTCCGGAGATACGGTCCATATTGACAGTAAGCAAAAAGCATTTCAGTTTAAGATTACTTCTCCACCGGATCGTATAAAATCAAAACAGGAATCCACTCCCTCCTGATCCGGCTCGCGAAGGAGTACAGACTATCTGTACTTTGCGTGTAATACACTTTGTATCGATGTGATGAATAACCGGGTATAACTGACTTTCCTCCATTTTCCACGAACCGGTGCGAGCCTACTCCAGGTTTCGTGCCTTCTGACAGATCGGTTAACTTTTATTACAGGTACGACAGCATGTCTGATAATCATCCCTGGCATGGCAATTGTCCAAGGGTTGATACATTCTAAAAAAGGAGAAAAATTTCATGGGTAAAATAA
Source organism: FCB group bacterium (assembly GCA_013152835.1). Lineage (GTDB taxonomy): Bacteria > Fidelibacterota > Marinisomatia > Marinisomatales > J089 > J089. The sequence goes on along the minus strand of JAADFQ010000250.1, from coordinate 5,412 downwards.
TTGGAATCGATTTAGGAACAACAAATTCCTGCGTAGCGGTGCTGGAAGGTGGAGAACCTACCGTCATCACCAGCCCCGAAGGCGGACGGACAACACCGTCTGTGGTTGCATTTACCAAAGATTCAGAGCGTCTGGTGGGACAGCCCGCCAAACGCCAGGCCGTGACCAACCCGGAAAATACGGTCTATTCGATTAAACGTTTTATGGGTCGCATGTACGATGAAGTGGGGACCGAAATCAATGAAGTCCCTTACAAGGTACAAAAGAATGCCAGCGGTGCTGTGGTCGTGAAGGCCGGAGATAAATCATATACTCCGCCGGAGATCAGCGCCATGGTTCTGCAAAAATTGAAGCAGACTGCCGAGGAACATTTAGGAACTACCGTCACCGATGCCGTGATTACGGTCCCGGCCTATTTTAACGATTCACAGCGTCAGGCCACCAAAGACGCCGGAAAAATTGCCGGGCTGAATGTCCGCCGGATTATTAATGAGCCGACAGCAGCTTCTTTGGCGTATGGGTTGGATAAGAAAAAGGATGAAAAAATAGCAGTCTTCGATTTAGGCGGCGGAACATTCGATATTTCTATCCTGGAATTGGGCGATGGCGTCTTTGAAGTAAAATCAACCAATGGCGACACGCATCTGGGTGGTGACGATTTTGATAAAAAAGTCATCGACTGGATGGCCGACGAATTCAAGAAAAGTGATGGTATCGATTTACGGAATGATCCCATGGCGCTGCAGCGTCTTCGTGAGGCTGCCGAAAATGCCAAAAAGGAAGTATCCAGTTCAAAACAGACGGAAATTAATCTTCCCTTCATTACGGCCGATTCTTCCGGTCCACGGCATTTGAATTTGACCTTAACGCGGGCGAAGTATGAAGATTTAGTCAAAGACTTGGTTCAGCGGACGGTCCAACCCTGTGAAAAAGCACTTCAGGATGCAGGTTTAAGCGCTGCGGATGTGGATGAAGTCATTCTGGTTGGCGGATCCACGCGGATGCCCATCATTCAGGAAAAAGTAAAAGAAATATTTGGCAAAGAACCGAATAGAAGTGTCAATCCTGACGAGGTTGTGGCGGTGGGTGCTTCCATTCAGGGTGGCGTTCTCTCCGGTGATGTGGAAGATGTTCTGCTTTTGGATGTGACTCCCCTTTCTCTGGGAATTGAAACACTGGGCGGCGTTTCCACAGCGCTGATTGAGCGGAACACCACTATCCCCACGAAAAAATCGCAAATATTCAGTACGGCTGCCGATAATCAAACTTCGGTAGAAATCCATGTTCTGCAAGGCGAACGACAGATGGCCGCCGGGAATAAAACCATCGGTCGGTTTCACCTGGATGGTATTCCACCGGCGCCGCGGGGTATCCCCCAGATCGAAGTTTCATTCGATATTGACGCTAACGGCATTCTGAATGTGAGTGCGAAAGACAAGGCGACCGGTAAGGAACAAAGTATCCGGATTGAAGCTTCGAGTGGTTTGTCTGAATCCGAAATTGAAAAAATGGTTAATGATGCCAAGAAGCATGAAGCCGAGGATAAGGAAAAAAAGGAAATCATTGAACTTCATAATACCGCGGAAAGTCTCGTCTATCAGACGGAGAAAAACCTGGATGAATTCAAGGATAAATTAACGGAAGACGATAAAAAAGGTCTGACGGATGCGGTGGAAAATCTTAAGAAAGTGAATGCGGGATCCAATAAATCCGATATTCAGTCGGCGATCGATCAATTGAATTCAAAATGGAATGCGGTAGCGTCCAAACTCTATCAGTCTTCCAGCGGACCTGCCGGTGATGCCCAGGGTCCGGAAACCTCATCTGCGGAATCTTCAACCTCTAAATCGAAAAAGGATGAAGCCGAAATTGAAGACGCGGATTTTGAGGTCGTGAATTAATCAGATTGAGATAACAAAAAAAGCGTCCCGATGGACGCTTTTTTTGTTTTTGGAACCGGTCACTTGTATATTCGTATCGTCGAGGATACAAATAATCAACTCATGAAAAGATTCCGCAGGATCTTACTAATAATCGTCTCCCTTCTTTTTCTGGGTGCAATTTTTTTGCTCCAGGGATCGTTATGGACCCGTACGCTGGAATCCCTGATCAATAAAAAAATCCTAAATCAGACCGGTTGGACCCTGAAACTGGATTCCCTTTCGGGTTATGCATTAACCACCCTGAGTTTTGAAAAGATGGAACTGTCAGACAATTCCGGCAGGCATTTGAAGATTCGGCAGGGGCGGTTTCGTTTGGATTTTGCCGAACTGATACAACGTAAACCGGGACTTAAACTCCTGGATTTGGACGGAATTGAAATCATTGCTCCGGCGACTTCCAAAGGGCAGAGCGAGGATAAAACCGATTCACGGATAAACGTATTTCCGCTGACGATTAACGATTTGCGGTTGCAGGGGAAATTCGCTTTTAATACCGGCGAAAAATTGCAAAATGTACACTTTGTGTTATCCGGAAAATATCAAGCAAATAATGAGCGTGGTAAACTGAAGATTGACACCTTAAATCTTAAGTCCTTTCTCTGGAAAGATACCTTGACCGTCTTCAATTCCGTTTTGACCACCCGTTCGGCTGATGTTTCGTTCTTTCCCTTTAACGGAACGATGGGGATCGTTGAACTATCGGGAAACATACACACTAATTTACGTGACAGAATCACGGAAGGGGCTCTGGCGTTTAATCCACTGGACCTTGTGGATCTGTTTCCGGAATTAGGATTAATGGATTCATCTTTGACCCGTCTGGATGGCAGCATTGTTTTCAAGATGAAACCATCGGTTTTCACCGGGAGCTTTCAACTTAATCCAACTGACAATCAACCGGTTCGCGGTCGCCTGGTAGTGAAAAATCGTGATCAATCCTGGATTCTGGATTCTCTTGATATCCGAAGAAACGCATCCCGAATACAAATTACCGGAGCTTACGATTCACTGAAACAGTTTAACGGACTGGTGGAACTGCGACCTCTGCATTTAAACGACTGGGTAAATGTTCCCTTTAATAATGCATTGGACGGTACATTGATTTTATCCGGACAGGTACTACAAGATTCTTCTATGGTGTTATCCGTATCCTTTGATATCAATGAAACGGAAGCTTTGGAAACACCCACTCTGATCGCCGGTACGGTGAATTTTCGTAACCGGGAAATTCGTTTGGCGGAACCGTTGTTGATCAATCAGGCCGGTGGGCGAATCCAGATTACCGGTTCCTATCAGGTGGATACGGGAAATCTAATCGGCAATTTTCAGGCAAAAGGTCTGGATTTGAAACCCTTCAGGAATTTAACCGGTGGTGCCAGAGGTGTTTTAAGCGGTAGTGGGTCCTGGGAAGGAATCTGGCCTCACCCTTCCATATCTTCGGATCTGGCCCTGCTAAACGGTCGCTATAAGAATTTCCAGGTTGAGTCCATCGTTGTTTCCGGACAGTTGGCAATGGATTCATCGGGTGCCACCGGCAATATCCATTTAAAATCTGATAACCTTCAGTGGCAAAACCAGACCGCCGATCATGCTACGGGAGATTTTCATTTAACCGGCGATGAATTATCCTTTGATAATATTCATATCTCCCGTGATAAGGATTATATTCAACTTTCCGGGACAATTAATCGCGATGGTCAGGTTGCCGTTGAACGCTTTCAGGCCGCCTATGCGGGTCACCTGATGGTCAATCCAAAACCGATTGATTTTACCCTGTCTTCCTCCGGTGTAAGAACCAAGCCGTTTGAACTTCATGTTGACGACGGAATCATTGCGGGGGTTGTACGAAAGGGAAAGAATCTGGACTTGCGGTTGAAAATCACCAATATATCCTCGGAACTAATCTCCAGTTTTATCCCGGACGAGCGATTGCGGTTCAAAGGTATCATGTTTGGAGAAATTGGACTAAACACGGCTCCGGAAGATCGCAAGATATCCATCGATATGTCGTTGAAGAACGGGGAAGTGGCGGGAGAAAGTTTTGATGATATGATTATCGCCGGGTTATTTGAGCACAATATTCTGAATATCGATGAATTTGCGATGACCAGGGGAGGACGAACAGGGCTTCAAGTTTCGGGAATCATTCCGGTGAAGGCAGACACCAACCAACCGGTTATGATCGATTTATCCGTTCATTTTAATCAGTTCCATTTGAGATCGCTGACCCAATTTATTCCGAACTTTTTTACCATCAACGGAATTGTAACCGGCACTTTTGATTTAGGCGGTTCCGGACGGAAAACAACGTTTCGTTACGATCTGGCAATCGATGACGGTACATTTGATCGTCTGTCGTTAGGGCAGGTTACAGGCACCGGGTTTTACGCCGACCATCGCTGGACCATGAACGATTATACGTCCCTGAAAGGAGCAGATTCCCTGAGTGGATCGGGATATCTGCCCATTGATTTTGATATCACTTCGCCATCGTTCGGGACGCTTATTCGTGGAGATTCTCTGAATATTCAGGTCGGTGGGAAAAAACATGATCTGGATTTTTTAAGTACATATTTGACAGATCTGGATTCTGTACGGGGAGAATTTGACTTGGAACTCATCCTTTCCGGATCACCGGAAAAGATCATCCGGGATGGAAGCCTGAAAATATCGGATGCACGTCTTTACACTCCATTACTTGATAATCCCATCCGCCATGTTAACGGGCATTTAACCATCGCGGATAATTTGCTATACATTCAGGACTTTAATGGTGCATTAAGGGAAAAATCAACTTCAACCAAACCGAACCTTACCTTATCAGGCGAAATGGATCTGACACATTTCTTTCGGCCAAAGTTTAATGTGAAAGCCAAAGGAGAACAGATATATTTTAGTTCCATTGCCGAGGATATGCGCGGGAATGTTGATCTGGATTTAACCATCACCGGAAGAGACACGATCACCATTGCCGGTACAATTCCCGTGAATCAGGTTGAGCTGACCCAGGAATTTGTTACCGAAACCGCCGGTCCGGGGATAACCAATCCGGGAGCCGTGATTCCATATTATAAAATTACCTTCCCGATTGAAGGCGAATTAAACCTGGTCAATAAACAGGTGGATGCCAATCTGGGCGGAGAAGTGAGTCTGAGCCAGTTAGGAAACGAAGAAACCAATTATTCCGGTGAACTATTCGTCAAAGATGGACGATTCTACTACAGCGGTGGAATCTTTAAAGACCTGAAAGGTTACCTCTCTTTCGACGGGAAAGGGTTCAACCCGTATCTTGATTTTTCCGCTCAAACCAGCATCGATGGCGAAGTAATTCGGATCACGCTTTCGGGACCTCTGGCCAACCCGGTAATGAATCTGACATCCGCCAGTAATTTCTCTCAAAGTGATATCCTCCAACTGTTAACCTGGCGAAAACGATTTTCCGATCAGGACCTGACTTCTACTGGCTTAG
>JAADFQ010000249.1 GCA_013152835.1 FCB group bacterium | reverse complement strand
TGTCATCGGAGCTGCTGCCCGTACTGCCCTCATAACCAAGCCACAAGTACAACTTGCTGATGTTGGTTAAATCCAATACAGCGTCGGAGCCACTATAATGGGACAGACTGTCAATCGGGATAGTAAGTACTTCACCAACCGTATTTATGTCCTTCAGGTAATAGCGGGGAGAGATCCACCGATCACCACCGATCGTACTACTTTCCGCCAGGCCGATTCGGAAAAACGGGTCACTGAGATTGGACGTGAACCCTTCCGGGTTAACCCATATCTTGATGGCCGTGGCCCGCACCAGGTTGCCGCGCAGACTACCGTCGGTCGTCTCATAAACTACAGCCGCGGCATCCCCGGTAGGATCGGCCGTTCCGGGAGCGGAACCAACCGTTCCGGCGGTAACATCCAATTTCATCAGCAGTGAATTTTTACCACTCGCACCGTTCGTCCCGGTATCCAGGTTGTAGGAAACAGTGGCGCCGTCCGTGTAGGACCAACTATACCATTGTCCCTTCATGGCGGATTCATTGGCATAACCGTCAAAGTTGTTGTTCAGGTGCGTTACGATTCCCGGAGTCGGAGGAATAATAACAACCGGTTCCATGTCGAGTTTAATGTCGTCAACATAAACGGAAGCCGTGCTGTTTTGGGTCGCTGCCCCTGAATATTTACCAAAGACAAAGATACTCCTGATATCCGTTAAGTCCAGTACACCGTCATCCTTGTCTCCACCATAACCACTATACCGCGTGAAATCATCAAATTTGAGGAATACATATTCCCCGGCCGGATCCAGGGCGGACAGTTGAATGGGAGGTGAGCTAAACTTATCACCCCAGGCTCCGGTGGAATCCCCCTCATGAACGGCAATTTCTATATATTGCAGAGGATCACCGGTGGTACTTCCTTTAACCCAGAGTCGGATTCCTTTATAAGCTGACCAGTCCCGGGCATTAATCGCCACCGGTCCTCCGGCATAAGCCCATGGGTCAACATCACCGACACTAAAACCGAAATCGATCTTCAGCGCCCGATCCCTATCGGAACCACCGGAATCAGCAAGCGCTATCGCCGGTGTATTACCGGAAATCGCCCCCACCCACGGATAATATACCTGCAATTGAGCGTTGCTCTTATACAGCTCGAAATCATCCACTAAATCAGTGGCCTTACCGACAACCACCTCAATATTATCCACCAATATGGTTGCGCTATCGGCACTACTGCTGCCCGTACTACCCGCGTAACCAAGCCACAAGTACAACTTGCTGATGTTGGTTAAGTCCAGGACAGCGTCCGGCCCGGAATAATGGGACAGACTGTCAATCGGGATAGTAAGTACTTCACCAACCGTATTTATGTCCTTCAGATAATAGCGGGGAGAGATCCACCGATCACCACCAATCGTACTACTTTCCGCCAGGCCGATTCGGAAAAACGGATCACTGAGATTGGACGTGAACCCTTCCGGATTGACCCACACCTTGATGGCCGTGGCCCGCACCAGGTTTCCGCGAAGGCCACCGGATGTTGTCTCAAAGACCACCACGGAAGCATCCCCGGTAGGATCGGCTGTGCCGGGAGCGGAACCAACCGTTCCGGCGGTAACATCCAATTTCATCAGTAGAGAATTGGCGCCGCTTGCGCCGTTCGTCCCGGTATCCAGATTGTAGGAAACAGTGGCGCCGGGAGAAGTATAGGACCAACTATACCATTGTCCCTTCATCGCAGCATCGTCAGCATAACCGTCAAAGTTGTTGTTCAGGTGCGTAACGATTCCCGGGGTTCGGAGGAATAATAACAACCGGTTCCATGTCGAGTTTAATGTCGTCGACGAGAACGGAAGCCGTGCTGTTTTGCGTCGCCGTCCCGGAATAATGATTGCGTACAAAGACACTCCTTATATCCGTCAGGTCCAGTACGCCGTCATCCTTAGTTCCACCATAACCGCCGTAGCGCGTGAAATCGTCAAATTTGAGAAATATGTATTCCCCGGCCGGATCCAGAGCGGATAGTTGAATGGGAGTCGAACCGAACTTATCGCCATAATCTCCGGTGGAATCGCCTTCCATAATAGCTATCGTAATATAGGATTTATCACCGGTTACACTACCCTTCACCCACAGACTAAGCCCTTCGTAAGCCGACCAGTCCCGGGCATTAATCGCCACCGGTCCGCCGGCATAGGCGTACGGATCTACATCTCCGGTAGAAAAACCAAAATCGATCTTCATGGCCTGATCACCATCGGATCCACCGGTGGCGTCCAGAGAAATTGCCGGGGTATTGCCGGTTACTTTGCCAACCCAGGGATAGTATTTCTTTAGCTGGGCATCGGAATCATAAAGCTCAAAATCATCCACCAAATCAGTAGCTCCGCCAACAACCACCTCAATATTGTCCACCAATATAGTTGCGTGGTCAGCACTGGTGCTGCCCGTACTGCCCGCGTAACCAAGCCACAAGTACAACTTACTGATATTGGTTAAATCCAATACATCGTCCGGCCCGGAATAGTGGGACAGACTGTCAATCGGGATAGTCAACACTTCGCCAAGACCACTTATATCTTTCAGGTAATAACGGGGAGAGATCCATCTATCTCCTCCTGTGGTACTGCTTTCCGCCAAGCCGACCCGGAAAAACGGGTCACTGAGATTGGACGTGAACCCTTCCGGGTTAACCCACACCTTGATGGCCGTGGCCCGCACCAGGTTACCACGCAGATAACTATTGGTTGTCTCGTAAACCACCACCGCGGCATCGCCGGTGGGATCGGCTGTACCGGGAGCGGAACCAACCGTTCCGGCAGCTACATCCAATTTCATCAGCAGAGAATTGGCGCCGCTTGCGCCGTTCGTCCCAGTATCCAGGTTGTAGGAAACAGTGGCGCCGGGTGAAGTATAGGACCAGCTTAACCATTGTCCCTTCATCGCAGCATCGTCAGCATAACCGTCAAAGTTGTTATTGAGGTGCGATACGACCCCTTGTGTTGGAGATATGTTAACAACCGGCGTCATGTCAAGCTTGATGTCATCTACAAAAACGGAAGCCGTGCTGTTTTGGGTCGCCGTTCCGGAATACTGATTGCGAACGAAAACACTCCTTATATCCGTTAAGTCCAGAACGCCGTCATCCTTAGTTCCTCCATAACCGCCGTAGCGCGTGAAATCGTCAAAATCGAGAAACACATATTCCCCGGCCGGATCCAGATCGGATAGTTGAATAGGGATTGAACCAAATTTATCACCCCAGGCTCCGGTGGAATCACCTTCGTGAATAGCAATGTCGATGTACGAAATATCGCCCGTTACGCTACCCTTTACCCAGAGACTGATCCCTTCGTAAGCCGACCAGTCCCGGGCATTAATCGCCACCGGACCGCCGGCATAGGCATAGGGATCCACATCACCCGCGGAGAAACCAAAATCAATTTTCAGCGCCTGGTCACCATTGGATCCACCTGTGCCATCCAGGGCGATTACCGGTTTGTTGCCGGTTACCGCGCCTATCCAAGGATAGTATGTCTTTAACTGGGCATCGGAATCATAAAGCTCAAAATCATCCACAAGGTCACTGGCTTCTCCAACCACTACTTCAATATTATCCACCAATATGGTTGCGTTGTCATCGGAGCTGCTGCCCGTACTGCCCTCATAACCAAGCCACAAGTACAACTTG
>JAADFQ010000248.1 GCA_013152835.1 FCB group bacterium | reverse complement strand
ATCCATTAATTTAAAATACCTTCCGTATCAGTTCTACCGGAATGCTGGAAAATCCTGCTGATGAACTGGTCGTAGTCTATCCCAACGGCGGCGAAACATTTAATATGAATTCCGACTATGTTCTGCGCTGGAAAACCTATGGCAATGTTTCCAAGGTTAATCTGGATTATGCCGTAGGGTCGCATGTGATTTGGTCCGATGATGCGATTTGGAATCCGATTGCCTCCGAGATCATCGCCAATGTGGATTCTTTTTTATGGACGCCAATTACATCCACGGGAATCAGTGATCTGTCCTTGAATCAGCGGGACAGTTTGCGAATCCGGGTTTCCGATGTGAATTCTTCCGTAAATGATCGCAGCGGATGGTATTTTAAATTAGTGGATACTTCCCGTAACGGAAACCGACCGACTCCCGGTCTTGCGGTGCATAACACCGGTTTGAAAAGAGGGGGTCGATGAAGAACCGCAGCTTGATGGTGTTGGTCGCCATGGGATTGGTCCTTTTGCAGGGGCAGGCCAAACGCGATCCGCGGAGCGTGGCCCTGGGTGGCGCGTACGGTACTGTGGCGGATGGAATTTTCGCCGTTGGATTCAATCCGGCATTATTGGCCTACCAGACGGATAAGCCGTTTATGCTTCAATTATTTGGATTCGATGCCGGTATCGTAAGTAATTATTTTTCACTGGCAAATCTCAACTCGATTAGCGGAGACACCCTGACAGACAATAAGAAGGACCTGCTTTTCGATACCTATTTCCGGGATCAGGGATTGACGCTCAGTCAGGATTTGCGTTTTCCGATCCCGATGTTAAACTATGCTTCCGGGAATATGGCCATCACTTCAAATGCACTGTTAATCACCAGCGCCCGTATACCGCCGGGGATGATGCGTCTGCTGCTCTATGGGAATGCCCATGATCCCACCCTGGATATGGAATTAAACCTGGAAATGCTGGCGGTGGCGGAATACGGATTTTCCTTCGCCATGCCCTTCCAGGCCTTTGCCGTGGGAGCCACCCTTAAATATTTGCAGGGAATCTTTTATCTTGGCGTTGATCCGGATTCCAGCCATGCTGAATTGCAGACTGTTGACGGCAAACCTGTGTATGGATCCGGTACGTATTTTCTCCGGCAGGGGATTGGAGGCAGCGGAATCGGTCTGGACCTGGGCGTCGTGTCCGAAGAATTCAACGATGGCTGGCGTATCGGGTTTTCCCTGACTAATGCCGTTGGAAGAATAAATTGGAATAAACCCAGCCTGATCAAGGATATTTTGGGCGGCAAAGACAAAGTCTATGGCAATAAAGATGACCTCTGGCATTTGGTGTGGAACGGGACGATTATTACCGATTCGCTGGCGATTAAGTATTCATACACGATTGATAGCCTGAGCGCTCAGACGCTGTCCGATACAGGCCTATTCACGAATACCCAGGAAGTTGTTCGGAATGTGGATGCCAATGGGAAACCGGTAAGTTTTTCGACAAATTACCCTTCCTTGCTCAGAATTTCGGCGTCCAAACGATTTCCCGATTTTATTGTAGCTTCCGATCTGGTTACCGGATTCGAAAACCGGTTTTTTGCCCGCGCCGGATGGACTTGGAGTATCGGGGCGGAATTAACCCGGTTTGAGAGTTTTCCTTTACGAATCGGATATGCCTGGGGAGGTAAGGATTTAAAACAACTGGGTTTGGGTTTTGGGGTGCATAAAGGACCGCTGATATTCGATTTTGCGTTGGCTTTCCGGAATGGGGTCTGGATTCATACCTTGAAAGGATTAAGTCTTTCCACGTCCCTGGTGATTACCAGTTTTAAAAGTCGAAAAGAAGAACCGATGACTGAATTACCCCCGGCACCGGCGCCCGCACCCTGATTATTTTCTTGCTCCCAAAAGCAGCAGGATTCCTCCCAGCGTAAAGACCGCGTTTCCCAACCAGGCCGATACCAAGGGCGATACCAATCCTTGGTACCCCATGCTTTGCCCGAATTTGATTAAGGCATAATAAGCAAAAATCACAAATACACTCATCCCGGCACCGAATGACAGACCTCCTTTTGGCTTTAACACAACCAGGGGTAGTCCGAACAGAATGACGATTAGATTGGTAAAAGCGAAAGATATCTTGAATTGACGGGATACTTCCCAGCGTGTTGTGTCCACCCCGTTCTCCCTGAGCATCACGATTCGACGGGCCAGTTCATTGTAATTCAGCTCATCCGGTGATTTAAACCGTTTGGCGATATCCTCCGGTACAAACCCTAAATCGACCAAGGTGTCTCCCTGAGCGATATGCGTTTCTTTTTCAATCCCATCACGATCAAAAAAACGGATAGAATAGGTAGTAGCCGCCCAACGATTTAACGAATCGATCCAGGTTATGGATTTGGCATCGATGCGTTCCACAATACGATCATCGGTCAAATTTATAACGGTAATATTATAGGCAACGTGCTTCCGCGTTTGATACCGGGCGATGGATATATTCTGGTGACCCTGTTTTTGTAAAAAAATATCTGTTAACACCGATCTCATCTTGGGGATTGATCGACGACTATTCCTTTTAATATACTGTCGTTCAATATTGAATCGATGTTCATTGCCCCAACTGACCCAGCGGTTATCCAGTTCGAACGAGAGCGCACTCAATCCGAATCCCAGGAGAATCAAAGGAGCGGCGATTCGGTACAGGCTGATTCCCGATGCTTTCAGGACGGTATATTCGTTCCGTTTGGCCATGAGACCGACGCTGAAAACGGTGGCTATCAGGGTGGCCATGGGAAACCCGATATTAATAAACCAGGGAATGGAATATCCGTAATAGGCCAGAATGATCTTTGCCGACACGGAATTATCGATGAAGCGATCCAGATTTTCGATTAAATCAACAATCACAAAAACAGTGATAAATCCCAGGAGTGCCATTCCCAGAATTTGTAAAAATTGGCGCAGGAGGTATCGATCCAGACGTTTAAGCACGACGGGTACCTCGTAACAAGACCCAGTCTTCATCCTGATCAATTTTTTCCAGGTGATACCAGGGTTGGTAGGCCGAATTCACAGCGTCAATTTGCGGTTCCAGGATTCCGGTGAGTAATAATTGACCTTCCGGCTCAGAATAATTTGCGAAAACCGGAGCCAGCTCAATTAACGGATTAGCCAAAATATTAGCAAGGATAAGCTTCACCTGGTTGGTGGGCATTTCGGAAGGAAGATATGTGGGAAAAGGTAATTGATTTAATTCAGCATTATTTCGGCTGGCAGTGATTGCCTGCAGGTCTATGTCGGTTCCCAGGACATTCCGGGCGCCTAATTTTAGCGCGGCCAGAGCCAGGATTCCGGAGCCACAACCCCAATCAATGACCGATTGGTTACTGGGCGGGTTTTGACATAGCCAACGGAGAATCATTCGGGTCGTGGGATGGGCGCCGGTACCGAAAGCCAGTCCCGGTTCAATGATGAGTCGTGGTTCCGGGTACTGTTTAACCGGAGTCCAGGGGGGAAGCAGCCATAAATAATCTGCCACCAGTTCCGGCTGAAACTGATCCCTTGTGTATTGAACCCAGTCGCGATTTGGGACTGGTGTAAATTCGTGTCCGAAAGATAACCCTGAATAAATTTCCAGTGCACGAATTAAGGCGTGACCGTCCGCTTCAGAATTCATCAAACAATGTAAGACGGCCGTTTTCCAGTTTCGGTGTTCTCCCGGTTCATGATACCAGGTTTCATCCCGAGCGCCGGGAATTGCCGTCACCGATTGGGCGCCGAGGGATAAACACAGATCGCTCAGTTCATCCATGCTTTGACCGTCAACGGATAAAATCAGATTCACCATAGGTGCCAAGATTCAATAATGCCCATTTTTAATTGAATTCCAATTTGTCAAGTTAACGAAAACAAATAGCAGATTACATTCGTAATTTTCAGCCATACTTCACTTTATTTCATCACGCATAGCTCACGGAAAAGGAAACATACCACATTGAATCAAAGACCTAAAACACGCAGGGATTTGCAGACGGAACAGCAAAATCCGAATTCTTATCAGATTGATCGGAAATCAATTCCTGAAATACTGGACATTATTAATCGGGAAGACGAAATAATTGCCCAGGCAGTTCGGACAACACTTCCAGATATTGCACGGGCGGTCGAGTTGACGGTGCAGGCGATTCGCCAGGGTCATCGAATTCTTTATGTGGGAGCGGGAACCAGCGGCCGGCTCGGTGTGTTGGATGCTACCGAAATGCCGCCGACCTATTCGGCACCACGAACCTGGTTTCAGGGATTGATCGCCGGGGGACCGGAAGCCCTGGTTCGGAGTATCGAAGGCGCGGAGGATAAGCCGGAAGATGCTATCACCGACCTGAAGACCTTTGGAGTGGAAAAGGGGGATTGCGTTATGGGTATTGCTTCCTCCAGTGCGACGCCCTACGTGGTTTCAGCATTAACATATGCCCGGGAGTGTGGGGCCAGTACGATTTATCTCATCTGTAATCCTGCTCCACTGGTTCCGGTTGAAGTTGATGTGCTTATCGCGGTTCCCGTGGGGCCCGAAATTATTACCGGATCGACGCGAATGAAATCGGGAACCGCCACCAAAATGGTTCTGAATATGATTTCCACGACTACGATGATTAAAATCGGGAAGGTTTATGGTAATTTAATGGTGGATTTACAGGTCGTTAATAACAAACTTGTGGATCGGGGAAGCCGAATTATTTCCCAATTATCGGGCTTGGATTATCATCAGGCCGGTGAATACCTGGAAAAATCCGGAGGATCGGTGAAAACTGCAATTGTTATGGCCCGGAAATCCTGTACGCGGGAAGAAGCTTTAAATTTATTAAATCAAAAAAGCGGTAACCTCCGAAAGGTCATCGGGGATGTAGAAACAGAAATGAATAACAAATAATTGGAGTTTGAGAGAAAATGAATAAATATATTTTTCGTGAATATGATATACGGGGACGTGTTTCCGAGGATTTTCCACCGGAAGTTGTGGAATTGTTGGGCAAAGGCTTTGGCACACTGGCAAAACGGAACGGAGCCCGGGAAATTGCCCTGAGCGGAGACGTACGCCTGACAACCCCCGATCTCATGAATAGTTATAAGAAAGGGCTGCTTGCGACCGGACTTGATGTAATCAATCTGGGTCTGTTGCCGACACCGGTAAATTACTACAGTATGTTCAAACTGAACGTGGACGGTGCCGTACAGATTACAGGGAGTCATAATCCACCGGAGTTTAATGGATTTAAAATGTCGCTGTTCCGGAAAGCCGTGTACGGAAAATCGATTCAGGATGTCCGGGAAATTATTGAATCGGAAACATTTGAAACCGGCCGGGGACAGGAAACCAGATATAATCTGAAACCAGAGTACATCCGGATGGTTGTGGATAAAATCAATATTCAGCGTCCGATTAAAGTTGTTATGGATTGTGGCAATGCCGCCGGGGGACTGGCGGCTCCGGAAATTTTCAAAAAACTGGGTGTTGAGCTTACGGAATTGTTCTGCGATATTGATGGTCGTTTTCCGAATCACCATCCCGATCCGACGGTCAGGGAAAACCTGGCGGAATTAATCCAAACCATGCAAACGGGAAAATACGATATCGGTGTGGCCTTTGACGGTGACGCTGACCGGGTCGGTGTTGTCGATGATCAGGGGAATATTATCTGGGCCGATCAATTAATGTCCCTGTTTCTGCCGGAGATAATCAAGGATAAGGACGAAATCCTGTTTGATGTAAAATGTTCGCAGGCCCTGGAAGATATGATTGTCAGGTATGGCGGAACACCGGTGATGTGGAAAACCGGTCATTCGCTGATCAAGCAACGAATGAGTGAGTTGAAATGCAAATTTGGTGGCGAAATGAGTGGACATATATTTTTTGCGGACGATTATTTCGGGTATGACGATGCCATCTATGTTGCAGCTCGAGCCGTTCAACTATTATCGCGCAGTGATCGAAAATTGTCGGACCTCGTAGCGGAATTGCCTATATATTATTCCACGCCGGAATTGCGATTTGCGGCCGAGAATGATGAGGAAAAATTCCGGATTGCCAAGGAAGCCGCCGACTATTTTATTGCTAATTATGAATGTATTACCGTAGACGGTGTTCGGATTAAATTTGGTGATGGGTGGGGCCTGGTACGGTCATCCAATACACAACCGGTTATCGTATGCCGCTTTGAAGCCGCCACCCGGGAACGCATGGAAGAAATCCGGGAAATAGTCATGTCTAAATTGAACTCAATTGGCCGACTGGAATTGGAAACTGGTGACTGAAACGTTTCTACAACTGCTGGAGTCGATTCGCCGAAGGACGAATGAGGCGTTGCAAAAGCTTCCCCTGTCCGATTCGCCGGTTTACCTCTATGCCCCGGTACGTTATATTCTGGAAGGCGAAGGGAAACGACTCCGACCGATTTTAGTGCATTTATCCGGCCAGGCCTTTGACGCCCGACCGGAAGATATTTTGAATGCCAGCCTGGCCGTGGAGTTGCTCCATAATTTCACCCTGGTTCATGACGATATCATGGACCATGATAATATTCGTCACGGCCAACCGACGGTTCATTTCAAATGGGATGAAAGTACGGCAATTCTTGCAGGGGACGGACTGTACGCCATTGGTCAGCTCTGTATTTCCAAGTTGAAAACCGGTCAATTGGAAGCTGTACGGGCCTTCAACCAGGCCACGCTTATGGTTTGTGAAGGGCAGGCCTACGACAAAGAATTTGAAGAAAATAACCGGATAACTCTGGATCATTACTTTACCATGATTGAAAAAAAGACCGGCTGGTTGCTTGGTCTTTGTGCCGAACTGGGCGCTATCCTCGGTGTAAAGGATGAATTAACACGAACCCACCTACGGTCGTATGGATTAAACCTAGGGAAGACATTCCAGATTCAGGATGATTTGCTGGAAATATTTTCTGACGCTTCCATGATGGGAAAAAGCCTGGGAAGTGATGTACTGGCCGGTAAGCAAACTGTATTGACAATTCTTTCCCGGGAGTATTATCCGAAAGAATGGGCTGTTTTTTATCAGCAAGCCCGATCATTGGAAATGGAGGAAACCATTCAACGGTTACGTACTTTTTTCAAGGATCATGGAATTTTGGAAATGGCACATAAAAAAGCCAACGATTATAGTTTGCGAGCCAAGGAAAATCTTTCGGTGATACCGGAATCCAAGCGTAAACCGTTAATTGAATTTACCGACTTTATAGTGAACCGAAAACGATAGGAAACAGTATGGGCTTTGATCCGCAGAATATGAAGCAGTCGATTTATGAATTTCCCGATCACATGGGTATTGCCATGGAGATCGGGAAAAAAATCAGATTAAAACGAAATTATTCCTCCGTACGCAATATAGTGGTAACTGGCATGGGTGGATCGGCTATTGGCGGAGACGTCACTACGGCGTTGATGTTCCACGGTTTGAAAGTCCCATTTAGGGTCAACCGACATTACAATCTGCCTTCCTGGGTTGATGAATCCACGCTGGTGATCTGTTCTTCTTATTCCGGGAATACGGAAGAAACCCTTTCGGCATTTAAGGATGCCGTGAATCGGGGAGCAATGGTAATGGGAATCACTACCGGTGGAATGTTGGAAAAGATGCTGAGGAAATACGGATTCGAATATATTACGATTCCCTCCGGACTGCAACCCCGGGCCGCACTGGCCTTTTCGTTTATTCCCATGATTTATCTTGGTATTCAAGCCGGTTTCATTGAAGGCAGTGACCCAACCGATGAACTAAACAAGGCCCGATCACTTTTGGAATCAGTCCGGGATCAGTACAGCAAGGAACTACCGGAAAATCCAACCTATAAACTGGCCCGGGCGATATACGGGACTCTGCCGGTAATTTATGGTGAATCGGAAACAACCGGGATTGCCGCTGTCCGATGGAAGGGGCAACTGGCGGAAAATAGTAAAATGCTGGCCTATTGTAATGATTTACCGGAGTTGAATCATAACGAAATAGTCGGTTGGGAAAATAATCCTGATCTGTTGAAATCCATTTCCGTAATCTGGCTCCTGGATCCGAAAAGTCATACCCGGGTGATTTACCGTCAACGGATATCCGAAAATATCATAAATTCAAGGGTCGCCGGTCAGTATATGATTGAAGTTACCGGGTCAAATACTTTCTCTCGGTTTCTGCATCTGATTCACTATGGCGATTGGGTGAGTTATTGGTGTGCCATAGCTCACGGAACCGATCCGACTCCTGTTCATAAAATTGACCGGTTAAAAAAGGAATTAAGTCAGCGTAAATGAGTAATCAGGATTATGTGACGGTAAAGGTAGATCGAATCTCCTTTCATACTCCTTCCCGCAGTTATGCGGCCGTTCTGAAGGAGGTCGCCGGGGATCGATTACTTCCGGTGATCATTGGAGCGTTCGAAGCTCAATCCATTGCTCTTGCATTGGAATATATGGAAACCCCCCGTCCCCTGACGCATGATTTAATCGGAAATATTATTCAATCTTTTCAGTATAAACTTTCCGAGGTGAAAATAACGGATCTGGTCGATGGTGTATTTTACGCCCGCATGGAAATACAGGGTCGGGAAACGGAACAAAAAGAAATTGATGCCCGTCCCAGCGATGCGATTGCGGTTGCTTTACGCCTCAGTGCTCCCATCGTAGTATCGGAAAAAGTAATGGAAGAGGCCGGGATGGTCGAGACCGAAGAAACCAAAGAGGAAGACCTCAAACCTTCGGTTCCGCCACTGGAAATTCTGGAGGAAAAATTAAAAGAAGCCGTTAAACAGGAAAATTATGAACGGGCTGCCGAAATCAGGGACCGGATCAAGGAATTATACTCGAACTGATTTCTGAAGTTTCTCCAGCGCTATTTGAGCCGCGGATTGTTCGGCGGTTTTTTTATTGCTACCCAACCCCGGACGAAATTCGCGGGAACCGATTTTCACATAAATTTCAAACATGCGTTGATGATCGGGACCACTGACTTTGGCGACAATAAACCGCGGCGATTCCAGGGACCGGGAGTGACAGTATTCAATTAAATGTCCCTTATGATTGGTCGATTTCCAGGCCTCTCTCCGGTGTTTCCAAACCGTTTGAAGTATTACCTGCTCGCAAGGACCAATACCGCCATCCAGATACAAAGCTCCGATCAGGGATTCAAATAGATTCGCCTGTTGTTTAATTGCAATCTTTTCTACGGACATATCGACGGAATTTTCAATAAGTAAATAATCCAGCAATCGAAGCAAATTTCCCATATTAGCCAGAAATTCCTTTTTTACAAGGGCCGAACGTTTCTGGGTTAGTAACCCTTCGTCGCCAATCGGATAATCTTCCATCAAGGCCTTACTGATGATGGTATCGATAACCGCATCACCAAGAAACTCAAGGCGTTCGTAATTCTTATCCGGTTCGGGATATATGGAGCGGTGCGTAAATGCTGTCGTCAGTAATTCGGGGGTATGAAAGCGATAACCGATTCGTTTCTCAAGAGAAAGGAATTTATCCGGTGATTTTTGTGCTCGGGAGAATAATTTCCGGAGAAATTCCAAGGAAATCAAGACCAGGTTTTTATCAACAGAACCGCGTTATGTCCGCCAAATCCAAATGAGTTTGACAATGCATATTGAATTGGAAATGACCGGGCCTCATTGGGAATATAATCCAGAGTACATTCCGGATCGGGAGTCGTGTAATTAATCGTAGGCGGTGCCATCTGGTTTTGTAATGACAGTACCGTAGCTACGGCTTCAATACCTCCGCTGGCGCCCAGTAAGTGTCCGGTCATCGATTTTGTTGAACTCACTTTTAGTTGTTCCGCATAGGTTCCGAATACCCGGTGTATGGCGGCGGATTCATTTTTGTCGTTAAAGACTGTGGACGTTCCGTGTGCATTAATGTAATTCACTTTTTCCAGGGGAATCCCACCGTCTTCTAGGGCTCGTTCAATTGCCCGGGCGGGACCGGATAGGGATGGTTGGGTAACATGGAATGCATCATCCGATGCTCCGTAACCAACCAGTTCCGCCAGGATGGCTGCACCCCGTTTTTGAGCGTGGTCCAATGTTTCCAGAACAACAATTCCCGCGCCTTCGCCCAGAACAAATCCATCCCGATCTTTATCAAATGGTCGACTGGCCTCTGCCGGAAAGTCGTTGTGTTTGGACAAGGCTCTCATATTCCCGAATCCGGCAATTGTCAGGGGGGTAATACTGGCTTCAGAACCACCGGCAACCATAATATCCGCATCGCCGTACTGCATCAACCGTGACGCCAATCCTATAGCGTCAGTTGCTGAAGCACAGGCGGAAGTCACGGTTTGATTCGGACCTTCCAGTCCAAATCGTATGGACACTTGCGCGCCGGCGATATTGGCAATCATTTTCGGAACAAAATGGGGTGAAACACGACGGGGAGTCTTGGTCTGCAGGATTGTATGCTGTTCTTCCAGGGTCTGGATTCCACCGACGCCGGTTCCCAGCATTACACCAATTCGGGTTGGATCTTCCTCATCAATGGATAACCCGCTTTGGTTCCACGCTTCCTGTGCTGAAATCAGGGCATAGATGGAAAACGGGTCCAATTTACGGAGTTGGGACGGGTCCAGGAATTCTTCGGGATGGAAATCCTTTAATTCACCTGCAATACGAACCGAAAATCCTTCCAGATCAAATTTCGTAATCGTATCAATACCACTTTTTCCTGCTAATAGCGCTTTCCAATAGGCGGCAGCGTTATTACCATTGGGGGCCAGAACCCCCAGACCGGTGATCACAATCCGTTTTTGTTTCATGGAATCAGTTTTGTTTACTTTCGATGTACTCTACCGCTAAACCGACGGTAGTGATTTTCTCAGCGTCATCATCAGGGATTTCGATGCCGAATTCTTCTTCCAACTCCATGATTAATTCCACGGTGTCCAGTGAATCGGCGCCCAGATCATCCACAAACGATGCTTCGGATACAATTTTGCTTTCTTCCACACCCAGTTTATCAATGATCACTTCCTTGACTTTATCAAACGTTGACATAGGTTTCCTCCTTTGATTAAATCATGGTCATCCCGCCATCAACCGCGAAGGTCTGTCCGGTGATATATCCGGCCTGATCGCCGGCTAAAAACCGGACCAGTTCCGCAATATCGCTTCCGGTACCTATCCGGCCTAACGGGATTTGTTTGATTAAGTTTTCCTTCGCTTCCGGTGCCAATGAACCGGTCATATCGGTTTCGATGTAACCGGGAGCGATGCAATTTACGGTAATATT
This sequence comes from FCB group bacterium, assembly GCA_013152835.1. GTDB lineage: Bacteria > Fidelibacterota > Marinisomatia > Marinisomatales > J089 > J089. The sequence goes on along the minus strand of JAADFQ010000248.1, from coordinate 1,048 downwards.
TCGGGAAGCCAATTCCCGGGCTGTTGATTTGGTCAGCCCCAGAAGTCCCGACTTTGAGGCGGCATAATTGATCTGACCGGCATTACCCGTAAGACCTACCACCGATGAAATATTGATAATGCGCCCGAATCGGTTTTTCATCATGGGGCGAACTACCGCTTTGATGCCGTTAAAGGCACCTTTTAAGTTTATATCCAGTACAAAATCCCAGTCTGCTTCAGTCATCCGCAGCAAGAGTGTATCCCGCGTAACACCCGCATTGTTAACGAGTATGTGTATACCACCGGCTTCCTCGGCGATGGATTTGAATACGGATTGGACCTGATCAAAATCGGAAACATCACAGGCACGTGCCTTGGTTGACCATCCCTGTGAATTCAAGTCTTCTGAAACTGCGGATACGGCGTTCTGAGACCGGCTTAATAGATAAACGTGCGCGCCGGATTTTGCTAGGGTTTCGGTAATCGATTTTCCAATTCCGCGGGAGGCTCCCGTTACAATGGCTACTTGGTCGGAAAAATTACTCATTTACCAACGCCTCCAACTGATCCAGTCCGCTCACCCCAATTGTTTTCAATGAGCGATCAATTCTCCGGTTAAGCCCCTGAAGAACCCGTCCGGGGCCCACTTCAATAAATCGTTCGATTCCATCGTCAGCCATTGCTTTGATTGACTGGGTCCAGCGAACGGGTGATTCCAATTGCATCAGTAAATTGGAACGGATCTCATCCACCTTGCTTGCTGGTTGGGCATTCACATTTGCATAAATTGGTGTCAATGCATCCTGTAGTGAAACTTTAGACAATTTGTCCATAAGCGGTTTTCTCGCAGGCGTCATTAACGGCGAATGGAAAGCACCGCTCACGTTGAGTTCAATGGTACGCTTTGCACCCGCTTCCTGGCAGGTTTTCATGGCACGATGAACCCCCCCGATCGATCCTGAAATTACATTTTGTTCCGGAGAATTATAATTTGCCGGAACCACCGGTTCCGATTCGGTGGAAACCGCTCGGCAGATATCTTCGACTATCGTATCGGATAATCCCAG
>JAADFQ010000247.1 GCA_013152835.1 FCB group bacterium | reverse complement strand
ATTCAGCCTGAATTGGGTGATCTGAAAATGTTCGATTTTGACCAGGCGGAACGTTCTATCCGGGAGGGCTATGACCGGACCATGGAAAAAATGGATGCGATCAAAAAGGCCATTGCATTGAGGCCTGAATGAGGAAGGTCTCCTAACACTAAAGAGCAGACCGGGATGAGACTTCACGAAGTGAATGGGGTGAGTTTGGACAACAGTGCCCTTCGGATTAAATAATTACGCTTTTCTTTTTACTGACCCCGTTCCGTCTCTTTAGAGCGCCATTGAAGGACGGATAAACGGTTGCAAACGAATCAAATCAACCGGATTAACGTCCCAGATTTCGCTTCCGCCGGGCGTAGAGTATTAAACCGGCACCGATGAATCCCATAGTGACACCCAGAATCTTAATTTCATAGATCAGAAACGAGGTTCCTTCCGGTGGGATTAAGGCAAAAATCATCGCCAGGCCGGTGGTGATTCCTCCGATTCCCGCAGCAATTCGATATCCCCGGGCCTGCTTTCCCTGTTTCCACCCGGCGGCAAACATGTACAAATAAGGGATGAAATAAAGGATAATCTCCGCGTCCAGGAGAAAAAGATACGCCTCCCGAATGGTTGAGCCGGATACACTGATCAGGATAAACAGCGATGTAAGCACACCCTGTAGAATTAATGATTTGTACGGACTTCCCCATTTGGGGTGGAGATCAGCAATCCAGGTGGGGAGATAACTGTCCAGACCGATGACAAAGGGAATCCGGGCGACGCCGGCAATCCAGGCCGAAACACCCCCCAGACCCGATAACGTGATAAACAGCGCCGCCGTCCAGCCCATGCCGGATAACGACAGGGAGGATCCGAGAGACTGAATCGCGCCCACAATGCCGTCCAGGAGTCCGATTTGTTCCTTTGGCAATGCCACCAGCAAGGCGAATGTGCCCAAAATATAAATCAGGGCAATGCCCGCTCCGGAAATGACAATGGCCCGGGGAATGGAACGGTGAGCGGATTTGATTTCGCCCCCCAGGACCGACATTAATTCCAGGCCCGCGAAGCCGAAACACATGGTGGACCAAAATGCCCAGGTGGAACGGTGCCCCAGGTCAGGAACCAGATCACGGAGTGAACCGGGCTCGGCCGGTCCGGACCGGCTCCAATAAATTGCCGCCATAATAATCAACATTCCCATGGGAATCCAGATTCCCACGCCTCCCAGATTGTGCAGCCATTTTCCAAGCGACATGCCGCGAATGTTTATGCCGATAATCAACCACAAGGTCCCCAGCGAAAACAGGGCAATAAAGAGTCGCGAATCGGCCAGATGAATCCAACGATTGCCAAACAGATAGAGTACGTTTCCGCCTAAAAACATGAGTAAGGCGGGGTAATAAATGAGATTATTGATCCAGTAACACCAGCCGGTAATATACCCGTGAAACGGTCCAAAGCTGTCTCGGGCCCATAAATAAATTCCCCCTTCGGCAGGATTGGTCCGGGATAAAAAGAAAATCGTCATACCCTGGGGAATGAAGAAAAACAGTAACGCCAGAAACCAGAGGCTGAGGCTGGCATAGCCGGTCTGGGAGGCGGTTAACAACCAGCGTAAGCCTACGATGGCCACAATATTCATTAGCACTAAATCCCAGAGACCCAGGGTTTTTTTTAGTCCGCTCGTCATGTGGTTATCTTCCATTCGTTTTCAGAAAATACAGGGACGTCACTCAGTGGAAAAAGGATTATTTAGCGGAAAACGGGTGGATGGTTCCGGATAGACCGTAGCTGTAAAGTCAATACAGGGGTGTGACCTTAAATAATTACTCGTTACGTTTTACGTCTCACACCCCGGATTCGCGAAATTGGCGTAATTCGCGGTTCCAAATTCCTCGGTGAACTCGGTGGCAAATTCGTTAAAAGTGGCATAGGCATAGGTCTTTGTTATCCATGGTGTCGGATGTAATTTTTTAAGGAATTATGACTGGAACGACTGGCCTGTGAATGGTCTTTAATCCAAAGGAGGGGTAATGGAAAAACGATACCTGGGAAAAACCGATATTCAGATAACGCCGATTGGCCTGGGATGCTGGCAGTTTTCCGGCGGAAAGGGACTTGTGGGTCGTTTCTGGAAAGCGCTGGACAGCGATCACGTTCGGGATATCATCGCCAATACGATCAGGGAGGGAATTAACTGGTTCGATACGGCGGAAGTATACGGCTGGGGGAATTCGGAGCGGATGCTGAGCTCAATTTTAGATGTGCTTGCCGTAAAACCGGGTGAGGTTATGATTGCCACCAAATGGTGGCCTGTACTGCGTCGGGCAGGGTCCATTTCGGAAACCTTTAAATATCGTCAGGTGGCGTTGGGAGAATATCCCATTGATTTATATCAGGTTCACAATCCCTTCTCCTTATCTTCGGTGAAAGCGCAAATGGATGCAATGGCCGCTCTGGTGAAAGACCAAAAAATCCGAAGCATCGGGGTTAGTAATTTTTCCGCCTCGGCGATGGGAAAAGCTGCCCGGGTCCTGGAATCGCAAGGGCTGGTCCTGGCATCCAATCAGGTTCGTTACAGTTTATTGGACCGGCGTATAGAGGAAAATGGTGTTCTGACTACGGCGCAGGAAAAGGGGATTACAATTATCGCTTACTCACCTCTGGAACAGGGAATATTAACCGGAAAATTTCACGATAATCCGGATCTGATCAAGTCCCGCACCGGACCCCGAAAATACTTGAAGTGGTTTAAATCGAAAGGTCTGGCAGCGTCCCGGCCGCTGGTTCAGGTACTGAAAGAGATCGGCGAGCGTGTACAGGCCACGCCGGAACAGGTTGCGCTGAATTGGATTGTAAACCGACACGGAAAAACGGTGGTGGCCATTCCCGGCGCTTCCAAACCCCGGCACGCCACATCCAACGCCCGCTCGCTGGCATTCCAACTAACAACGGAGGAAATGGAGCGGATCGACCAGGTATCCTGGGAGGCCATCCGCCGTTAAAATATGCTGGGTTTGGGAGGCGTGTTTCCCAGAATCGATTCGATGGATTCCAGTATTTCCGGTGTGAGCTGATCCATCACTTCCACTGCTTTCATATTTTCAACCACTTGTTCCGGACGGGAAGCTCCCGTAATCACTGTGCTGACGTTGGGATTACTGAGGCACCAGCCTAAGGCCAATTGTGCCATGGTAATTCCCAGATCATTGGCGACGTTCAGAAGATCGGCAATTTTTTTAGCTTTTTCCTGAATCTCCTCACTTTCGAAACGTTTTTTCAACCATTCGTAATTTTTGAGATGAATCCGGGTATCGCCGGGGTCACCGTTTAAATATTTTCCGGTAAGCAGTCCCGATGACAATGGGGACCAGATGGTGAGACCCAAACCGATTTCTGAGTAGAGATTCATAAATTCCCGCTCCACTTTATCCCGGTGAAACATATTGTATTCCGGTTGCTCCATCATGGGGCCGGCCAAATGGTATTCCCGGGCCACCGCCTCCGCCGCCATGATTTGATCCGCAGACCATTCCGACGTTCCCCAATACAGTATTTTCCCCTGCTGAATGAGGGCGTTCATGGCCAGGACGGTTTCTTCAATCGGGGTTTCCGCATCAGGGCGGTGGCAGAAAAACAGGTCCAGATAATCCACTTGCAAGCGACGCAGGGCGGCGTGGCAGGCATCCCGGATATGTTTGCGGGATAGGCCCCGCTGGGTGGGAAGAGAACCACCAAAAAATACCTTACTGGAGACGGCAAAGGTATCACGACCCCAAGCCTTGGATTTAAATATTTTGCCCATCATGATTTCCGCTTCACCCTGGGCATAGACTTCCGCATTGTCAAAAAAATTGACCCCGGCTTCGTAGGCGGCTTCCATACAATCACCGGCTACATCTTCACCGATTTGTTGTCCGAAGGTGACCCAGGCACCGAAAGAAAGTGCGCTAACTTTGAGTCCTGATTTTCCTAATCGTCTGTATTCCATATTCAATCCCGTTTATTGAAGAGTTCGACATAAAGCACGATAGCCCAATCTGTAAAATGTAATCAGGCATAGAAGGCTCAAAACTAAGACAAATCCAAAACTGAAAAAAACGGTAACCGGACGGGATTGGATCAGGAGACCGCTGTACAGGCTGACCAGCGACAGAACCACCAGGGCGACATAAATCAGACTGACGACAATGGCAATAATGCCGCCGATGCCGGAAACGATTCGCATGGGATTTGCTTCGTCAAATTGAGGAAAAACCGCTCCCAATCCCAGGGAAACAGCGGTAAGCGTTACACTCATAATCAGGAGATACAGGGTGGAGATTACCTGCACCTGCCAACCCATGGAGAGGAAAATGTTGGACCATAACGCCACCCATTGAGCGATACCGAAAAACAGGATTGCGGATATTTTGAATTTGATGGAATAGACCTGTTTGATTGTTGCCGGAGAGGTGAAAAGGATCCACCGCATTCGGCCCTCAAGACTGATCAAGGGGAAGACAAACCGGGTGATCAGGCTGGCCAGGATGAACCCGCTGAACCCGAAATTCAGCAAAAAGACGATTCGGTCCCACAATCCTTCAAATCGGGTTACGGTATAATTGACCCGGGAAAGATTGACCAGATAGACGGTAATCAGCACCATGAACAGCAAAAACTGAATCCATTGCTGAGGGGAACGGACGAATTGTCGCCAATCTTTCAGGATCAAGGCTCTTGGCAGGGATCGTTTACGAACCGTATGACGGGAGGTGACCTGACTTTTTCGATGTACCCGCGGTGAACCCTGGGTCATATAGGTCTGCCAACTCAGGTAATAATGTTTTTCCGCCAGCCAGCCCAGGAATTCCCAGGTGATGAGCGCCGTAGAGCCCAACAAGGTAAAGAAGGGGAGTACGTGCTCTCCGGTGATCCCTCTGGAAAACCAGTAGCTGGGAAGGAAAACAAATGGCGTGCGGCCCAGATTGGAAAGATAGCGGGTCAGATAACGCGTGGAAGGAATTTCCCCGGCGACAATAATATTGGTTTGGTTGTATTTCCGGGCAATCCAGAAAATAAATCCGGCCACAATCAGGATAATGATGAACCCGGTCCGCAATCGAATCCACTTCGATATCCGCACCAAAACCAGTAATAATCCCTGAGCCAGTGAAGAGGCGATCATCAGGAAAGGCAACAATCCCAAAAAGAGAATAGCACAGATCTCCAGGATGCTCATGTTCCGGATGGTTCCGTAGGCGATGGTCAGGGGCAGCCCCAGGATCATTACCGCCCAGGAACTGTAAATCAGATTGTCAATGGCTTTCAATCGAAACAGGGTACGGTCCGGAATCCGGGTCGTCCATAAAAATTGAACATCGCGATTTTTATACAGGGTGGACATGGCGGTAATCAGGTTGGAGATAACCAAAAGATAAAAAATGACCGACCAGCCCAGGGAATACACACGATCCAGGAGAACACTTCCCAATTCTCCCTGGCGATAGAGGAATCCGAACCCAACCGTGAACAGTGTGGTGGCTCCCCAGGTCATGGCTATGACGATCAGGACGGACACGGATAGTTCCACCCACCGTCGCCAGCCGTGGATCCGGACGGTATTTCGTCCCATTTGGAAACGGCTCTTCCAGAAAATAAAATAGGGATTATGGCGCAGCATTCGATTCATCCACCAAAGCGAGGAAAATATCTTCCAGGGATTTTTCCGTCTGTGCTTCTTTTCGCAGTTCCGCCACCGTCCCGGTCCGAATGAGTTCACCACGATTGATAATCCCCACCCGGGAACAGATTTCTTCGGCAATTTCCAGGGTATGAGTGGACATGAGGACGGTGAGTCCGTCCTCACATTTGTCCCGGAGTAATTGCTTCACGATCCGGATGCTGACCGGATCAAGTCCCACCATGGGTTCATCCACAATCAGTAATTTTGGATGGTGAATTAATGCGCCGGTAAACACGATCTTTTGCCGCATTCCATGGGAATAGCTTTCCATGGGATCATGAATCCAGGTCGCAAAATCAAATAATTCCCGGTACCGATTGATTTCTTTCAGCAAGTCGTTTTCTTCCATACCGTAGAGGTTTCCGATAAATTCCAGATATTCAAAGCCGGTCAATTTTTCGTACACATAGGGTGTGTCGGGGATGGCCCCGATCATGGATTTGGCGCGGACGGGGTTTTTCTGGTTGTCGATGCCATCTATCAGCACGCGACCCGAATCCGGTTTTAATAACCCGGAAACCATATTGAGCGATGTTGTTTTTCCCGCGCCGTTGGGGCCAAGAAAACCGAATAATTCTCCCGGTTCCAGGTTTAGGGTAAGGGACTGAACCGCCTGAACGGGGCCGAATGATTTTGAAAGATGATCAAGGACGAGCATTTGAGTTCTCTGCGTGAATCAGGGTTATGGATAAATGTCCCAGGATGGGAATCAGGCTGGACAGGTTTTCCAAATCTCCCTCCAGCAAAGGAATGTGGGTCGCATCCGCCGGATATTGGCCGAGGGTGGGATCGACGTCAAGCCAGCCACCATTCAGATAGACGGAAGGCCAGGCATGATACATGAACGTTTGATTGACGTATACCAGCCCGATCCGGATCCGCGTAGGCAGATCCAGGCTGCGACTGAGAGACGTAAACAGGGTGGTGTGTTCACTGCAATCCCCTTTCTTCTGTGATAAGATTTCCAGCGCCGAGGTGAGATTGGCCACCGGAACCTTGTCCAGTTCTTTGTACACATAATTCACAAGAATGCGGGCTTGGTATCCGGGACGGGATTGGTCCCCGATCAAGGCCTTGGCCAACTGTTTGATTTCCGGACGTTGGGATTGTATGAACGCATTTCCTTTTAGATATTTCATCCCCGGATAGGGCGCCGGTTCCGGTCCGGAGCGAAACGTAAACACCGACGAATCGTTGGGTGAATCCCGATACTTCCACAAAGGACTGGAAGGAAGGAATTCGGGTCTTAACCCGTTAATCCGGACCGTTAATTCCGTTACCGGGAGGGACAACGATCCGGTCAGCGGAACGGAATAGAATCCGGCCAGGTCAATTTTATTTGAGGCAAGCGAGGACACATCCGGTTTCCCCTCGGTTCGCTGCATGACCAGACCCATCAAACTCTCTTCCCGGTAGGTCAGTCCGTTATCGTCCAAGTATACGATGGTGGGAAATCCATTGTATTCAATCTGCAATTTATTTACTTCAACCCGAGTGCTGTCCCAGTCGATCCATGTTTTTCCCAAATGGCGGATTTGAACCGGAACGACCGATTGGCTCATGGGCTCATATACCGGTATGGATACATTTTGTCCGGGAGCGATACCCTGACGGACAATCAGGGACTTCAACGCCATGGAAGGGGTCAGGTCCGGGGGTGCGGGAAAGGATATTACACTGGAATCCTGCCCCTGAATGATGCGTACCCGCAACCGGTCACCATCGCGTACGCCTTTTAACCGGGTGGTAAAGGATTGCGAATTCAAAAAGAAATCAAATTTTTTCAATCGATACTGTGAATCGACCCGGGCGCGATATTGGGAAGTGACGGTGGTGGGATATCCGGCAATGATTGTATTCAGGTGCATGAAACTGTTCAAGGCCACATCGTGATCTTCCGTTCGCTGAGTGGAGGTAAAACTGTATCCGATTTTTTCGCCGTTGAGGAGGATGTCCATCCATTCGCTGTCTTCGGTAATTTCAATCAATCCCGTATCCAGCGACAGGTACGTCGTCGTGCTCCGGTTCGCGCCATAGTAAGTATTCCAGAGCCAGAGACCGGCGCTCACCCAGACAATGGCTAAAATTCCACGGTAACCCCAGGTAAGGGTTTTCACATTCAATTTCATAAGATTAGCTTACTCATAACACCAGCGATTTTGGAAGCATGATCTTTCGTTGGAGCGCTAAATTATTTGGGAACAATGACAATGTAAACGCATTGGAAACAATTCTATCCGTTTACTTTGGTATTGCGAATAGAAGTTGAGAAGACCTTGAATCGCGACGCAACGTTCCCTGAAATCGTCGCCTTCCATTTAGCAAACTGGTCAATATAATTGAGGTGAAACAGTGATACGCGTAGAAAATCTGGTAAAGCACTACGGTGATGTAAAAGCGGTCCGGTCGATTAATTTCCAGGTATCGGATGGTGAAATCCTGGGTTTTCTGGGAGCCAACGGCGCCGGGAAAACGACGACTTTAAAGATCATGACCGGCTTTTTAACACCCACATCCGGAAATGTGTACATCAATGATATGAATATTCTGGATGATTCCCTTGAGATTCGCCGGCAGATTGGGTACCTGCCGGAGTTAAATCCCCTGTATACGGAGATGAAAGTCTATGATCTCCTGGAATTTACCGGGCGCATTCGCGGACTGGAGGGCCGGGCTTTCCACCAGGCGCTCTCCCGGGTGATTGAGGAATGCGGTCTCAAAGGCGTTCTTCACAAATCGGTGGGACAATGCTCCAAAGGGTATAAACAACGTATCGGGCTGGCAACGGCAATTATTCACGATCCCAAGATTCTGATTTTGGATGAACCGGTCAGTGGCTTGGATCCCAATCAGATTATGGAGATTCGTCGGTTGATTAAACGGCTGGGAAAAGAAAAAATAGTCATTATTTCCAGCCATATTCTCCAGGAAATCGAGGCCACAGTGGATCGAATGGTCATCATTCACGACGGTAAAATTGTTGCGGATGGCACCACGAACGAACTCATGGCCGGATTCCAGGGGCAGACACAGTTGTCCCTGTCGATCAAGGGAGCCAAGGAGGATCAGCTTCATTCGCTGAAAGAGGTGTTCCCCGATGTGAACGTTCAGCGGGTGGCGATGGAGGACGGCCTGGGACGTGTTGTTCTTGAATATAGCCACGATCATGACCCCCGGGAAGCCATCTTCCAACATGCGGTAAAGTCCAACTGGATTCTATTGGAAATGAGTACTCAACGCGCTCATCTGGAAGATCTCTTCCGGAAATTAACGGTGGAAGGAGGGGCGCATGCGTAATGTTAAAATCATTTACGCCCGGGAACTGTTTTCTTACTTTTCCAGTCCCATGGCGTATATTTTCCTGGTGATATTTTCACTGTTTAACGGATATTTTTTCACAAACACGTTTTTCCTGATCAATCAATCCGACATGCGGGCCCTGTTCAATGTGGTTCCCCTGATTTATCTGTTTTTTATCCCGGCGATCACCATGGGACTCATTGCGCGGGAGAAGAGTAGCGGAACAATCGAAGTCATGTCGACCCTGCCGATTATGGATTGGGAATTCGTCCTGGGAAAATATCTGGCGGCGCTGACGCTGGTTATTGTCGGACTCGGTTTTTCCCTGGTTCATTTTATTACGCTCATGATTGCAGGAACGAATATTGATTACGGTGCAGTGATCACCGGGTACCTGGGATTGATTATCGTAGGTGCGTTCTACGCTGCCATCGGGACCTTTGCCAGCGGCGTTACCGAAAACCAGGTGGTGGCCTTTATCATCGGTGTTGCACTGGTATTATTCTTTTTCCTGATGAACATGCTGCTCATGTTCATGCCCACCTGGCTTAGTGGAATCGTGCAATACATGAGTGTGGATTATCACCTTTCCAACCTTTCACGCGGCGTGATTGATTCCCGGAATCTGATCTATTTCGGGACGATGATCTGGCTGTTTTTGATGCTGACGGTCCGTCTGCTTGAAATGCGGAAATGGAGGTAAGCGTCATGCCGATACAAAATAAAAAATCCGTATTACTTTACGTGACCATTTCAGTGGTCGTCATCATCCTGTTGAATGTTATTGCCAGAAACTGGTTTTTCCGCTGGGATTTGACCGACAATAAAATGTATTCCCTTTCGGAATCCAGCAAAGCGGTTGTGCAGAAAGTGGATGATTTACTGACCTTAAAAGTGTATTTCACCGATAATCTGCCCGGCGATTACGCCAATAACCGGCGCTATCTCCAGGATATTCTGGAAGAATATGCCGCCTATTCCAACGGGAATATCCGATTTGAGTTTTATGCTCCGGCCAGCGAAGAAAAACTGGGTGAAGAAGCGCAAAAAGCCGGCATTATGCCCGTGCAGCTCCAGGTGATTGAAAATGATAAAATGGAGATTAAACGGGTATACATGGGAATGCAGCTTTTATATGAGGATCAGAAAGAAGTCATTCCCCTGATCCAGTCCACAACCGGACTGGAGTATGAGATTACGACCAAGATCAAACGGTTGGTGGAATCGGAAAAACGATCCGTGGCTTTTGCCACATTCACAGGCCAAACCGTGAAAAACCAGACGCTTACCGATGCCTTGGGTGAAGCCTATACTGTGCGGCGGTTGCCCCTGAGCCGTCCAATTCCGGAGAATATCAGTTGCCTTCTGGTGAACGGTGTGAAGGATTCGGTTCCCGATGAGGAATTGAACACTCTGCGTGATTTTCTGAATCGTGGCGGAAATATGATAATTGCACAGAACAGAATCGATACCGATCTCCAAAAACAACGGGCCAATCCGATTCGTTCCAATATTTTCTCCTTTTTGGAGGAAAACGGGATTAAGTTGCAGGAAAACCTGGTGCTGGATCGCCGCTCCGGTCAGGTTACAATTACCCAGAACCGGGGCTTTTTCCGGATGAATTCAGCGGTGGATTATCCCTTCTTCCCCCTGATTCGTTCATTTGGTGATCATCCGATTGTTCGCGGTCTGGAACAGGTCCAAATTTTATTTCCCAGTGAAATCACCTCTGCGTTAAAAGATACGACGGACCAATTCCTGCCACTCTTTCTCACGTCCGACCATTCCGGAATCATGACCGGCAGCTATAATCTGGGGCCCCTGAATAACCCCGCATTCCAAATGATGAATCAGCCGGAGAAAACGGTCGCTGTCCTGGTATCGCTCAAACATCCGGAATCGGGTCTGGTAAGTCAGATTATTGCCATTGGCGATACGCGGTTTTTTGATGACAGCGGAAGCGGAGGTATACCGGAAAATGCTGTGTTTATTCATAATGCCGTGGATTATCTGATGGGCGACAGTGAATTGGTGGCCCTCCGGTCACGGGAAATTACCACCCGACCGCTTGGAGAACTCACCGATGAAGCCAAGGCGAGAATCAAGTGGATGAATATTCTGTTGCCGCCTTTGTTAATCATCGGTCTGGGAATCTTCCGCTGGAAAAAGGAATCCAAACGATCTGAAAAAATTGAGGAAATTTATGGGTAAGAATCTTCGAAATATTTTGATCGTGCTGGGGGTGTTGATCCTGGCGCTCTGGATCAATCGCCTGGTTCAGCATGGGTATCAATCGTCTTCGGAACTTGCTTTTGACGGGAAGGTCGATGACATTGTTCACATTCGAATTAGCAATCCATCCGACACCCTGGATCTGGTAAAAGCCGGAGAGACCTGGTCAATTCAGGGGGCGGATTCGCTGGTGATCCGTGAAAACCGGATAACTGATTTTTTCGATAAAGTGTTGAAAGTAAAAAAGGAAACCCTGGTATCACGAAATCCGGATAAATGGTCGCTGTATTCAGTGGATGATTCCACCGGTGTTCATATCTGGCTGTATGGCGCTGACAATCAGGAGTTAAGCCACTTTATTATGGGGCGTTCCAAATCGGATTGGGCGCGGAATAATATTCGCCTGGCCAGCGAGCAGGAAGTGTATTTAACCAATGAAAATGTACTGTACCGGGTGAACCCCCGGGTGAGTTACTGGGGAGAGAAGCCGAAACCGCCCGCACCACCGGATTCCACAGCGACGCCGTCGGCCGCTGAAAATAACGAATAGAAAAATGCCGCCATTTGGCGGCATTTTTATTTGTCATCCCGTTGATATTGGGAAACCGGGTGACACACTAAACTCGGCACAAAAAATATACGATTCGGGAAATATGTTTAGAGAGAATGATTATGGTGAAAAAAGAAGCATTTCGACATTATAAACTCACCCCTAAATCCCCTCTCTTTCAAGAGAGGGGACTTCACGAAGTGAATGGGGTGAGTTTAGGCATAATATTCTTTAACTTTTCTAAAACTGATTGCATATCATTTAACACTTCTCTATTTCGAAATCGTACAACATACATACCCAGAGCATTTATTATAGCCG
>JAADFQ010000246.1 GCA_013152835.1 FCB group bacterium | reverse complement strand
ACCATCAAGACTTAACTGGAGCGACATGTTAAAAAGATGCCATCGCTTCGAGCGATGGCATCTTTAATTCCAAATCAAAACTCATCCCGGTCCCTCCAACAAATTAAATCAGGACTCCAAAAAGGCGGAAATTAAAGATTCCTCCTCGTTCCATGGCTTTGCCGGGGAACGAAAAAGATCAGGGTTTGACGATTATGGATTATCCGATTCATGAATATGGAACAATGATTTACGATTATTGAGTAGAAGAGTACGCCTCCTCGACTCCCGTCACGCACTCCGATCGCGAATGAATAATATGGGTCGTTCTGAAATGTAAGGTCGTCAATTATTCGCCGATATCCTCATTCCAGATTTCAGGATTGTTTTGAATGAATTTTCCCAGCATGGACATGCATTCTTCCGAATGAAGGTCAATGATTTCAACGCCATTTTGCCGGAGCCATTCAATACCGCCGGTAAACGTCACCGATTCCCCCACGACGACTGTTTTTATTTTAAACTGTCGTATCAATCCGCTGCAGTACCAGCAAGGCGCCAGCGTGGTTACCATAATGATATCCCGGTAGGATCGCTGTCGACCGGCATTACGGAACGCATCGGTTTCTCCATGCGTAGAAGGATCATCATCCTGAATGCGCCGGTTTCTCCCTTTTCCCAGCAGTTTTCCATCCCGGTTGAAAAGAGCGGCGCCAATCGGAATGCCGCCTTCGGATAACCCTTTTTGAGCTTCGGCAATCGCCACATCCAGCATCTGTTTGGCCTGAGCGGTTCTCATTTTCCGTCCCTTATTATTTTCTTTCTAAATGATATTATACCAAAATATATTCAAAGTATGGAAAAGGTCAAAGGGCCCATTGCTTGTCATTCAAACATAAATGATGATAAATAAACCGTGAAAATGAAATTAGTCAGGGATATTTATGCCGGAGCGTAACACGACCTTGTTGTACGGCATAGACGATAGCCCCCCATTGGTCGAAACGATCATTCTGGGATTTCAGCATTACCTGACCATGTTTGGGTCCACCGTTGCCATTCCATTATTACTGGCTCCTGCATTGGGAATCGATGATCCCGTTCAAAAGGGTTGGCTCATTGCAACCATGTTTTTTGTCAGCGGAATCACCACCCTGATCCAGACCACCTGGGGAAATCGCTTACCCATTGTGCAGGGAGGCACCTTTTCGTTTTTAGCGCCCACATTCGCAATTTGCGGAATGGCGGCCCTGGCCAACGCCGGTTGGGAAGTACGGATGCAGCATGTTCAGGGCGCAATCATTGCCGGTTCTCTGGTGGAAATCTTTGTGGGCGCCAGCGGTATGGTGGGACGCTTGTTACGATTTGTCGGACCGATAACCATTGCCCCAACGATAGCCCTGATCGGTTTGGCGCTGTTCAAATTCGGAGCACCGGAAGCCGGTCGCCACTGGCCCATCGGCGGGTTGACGATAATTTTAATAATCCTGTTTAGTCAGTACCTTCGCCGAACACAGCGCATATTTGAGCTGTATCCGATCCTTCTGGCCATTATTACCGCCTGGTTAATCGCCGCCATTTTCTCAGGATTAGGTGTTTTCCCGAAAGGACATCCGTCCTATACCAGTTTGGATAATCTGAAAAACACTCCCTGGTTTCGCATTCCCTATCCTTTTCAATGGGGCTTTCCCAAATTCGGGATGGCCGCTTTCGTGGGAATGCTGGCCGGATACATCGCATCGATTGTGGAGTCTATCGGGGATTATTATGCCTGCGCCCGGCTTTCCGGAGCGCCGGTGCCGGATAAAACCACGATCAACCGGGGAATAACCTTTGAAGGCATCGGATGTTTTCTGGCGGGCATTTTTGGCACGGGAAACGGCACTACCTCTTACAGTGAAAACATCGGCGCCATTGGATTGACTCGGGTCGGCTCCCGCCGGGTCGTGCAGGCCGGGGGCGTGATTATGATCCTGCTGGGATCCGTTTCCAAGTTCGGTGCCCTGTTCACCACCATTCCCCAGCCCATCGTGGGCGGAATGTATTGTGCCATGTTCGGCATGATTACCGCAGTGGGCTTATCCAATCTTCAATTCGTGGACCTCAATTCCGCCCGGAATTTGTTCATTCTTGGCTTCGCCTTCTTTATGGGATTATCCGTCCCGGAGTATTTTAGTCAGCATCCGGCGCTGTTCGAACCCCGGTGGATCGCCAATATTTTGAATACCCTGGGAAGTACGGGGATGGCCGTGGGCGCCTTTACCGCGCTGATTCTCGATAACACGGTGCCGGGTACGGATGAAGAACGGGGATTAAACGCCTGGGGCAACCATTCCTGAGAAGGGTAACTTTATGAATATGGTTAATACGTATGGGAGAAAATCATGTCTGTACTGATTAAAAACGGTCGCATTATCACCGCAACGGATGATTATCAGGGCGACGTATATATCGAAAATGAAACCGTAACCCAGATTGGAAAAAACCTGGACCGGGAAGCGGATGAAATCATTGATGCCTCCGGAAAATATCTCTTTCCCGGCGGGGTGGATCCCCATACCCATCTTGATATGCCGTTTGGCGGAACCGTGACGGCGGATAATTTTGAGACCGGAACGCGGGCCGCCGCCCATGGCGGAACCACGACAATTATCGATTTTGCGATCCAGACCATGGGACATTCCGCGTTGGAAGGATTGGACACCTGGCACCAAAAAGCGGACGGACAAACCGCCATTGATTATGGCTTCCACATGATCCTTACCGATATGGAAGGGGACCGGCTTTCGGAAATGAAAACCCTCGTGGAGCAAGGGATTACTTCCTACAAATTATTCATGGCTTATCCCGGTGTATTGTATATGGATGACGGCATGATCTATCGCACGATGCAGCGGGCGGGAGAATTGGGCGCCATGATTTGCATGCATGCCGAGAACGGGATCGTGATCGACGAAATTATCCGGAAAGCCGTCAGCGAAGGAAAAACCGAACCGAAATGGCATTCTCTGACTCGTCCCACCCGGATGGAAGCCGAGGCCGTTCATCGGACAATCTCCATTGCGGGCGAAGCGGAGGTTCCCGTCTATATCGTACATCTTTCTTCCTCCGATGCATTGGATGAAATTGTCATTGCCCGGAATGAAGGATTACCGGTCTATGCCGAAACCTGTCCGCAGTATCTGTTCCTCGATTACAGTTATTATGAAAAAGATAATTTTGAAGGCGCGAAATATGTGATGTCTCCGCCCTTGCGCGAAAAGTGGAACCAGGATGAACTCTGGTACGGATTGCAAACGAATAATGTACAGGCTGTTTCCACGGATCATTGTTCGTTCCGTTTTCAAGATCAAAAAACGTTGGGGAAAGACCTGTTTACCAAGATTCCTAACGGTGCCCCCGGCGTTGAAAACCGTATGAGTCTCATGTTTCAGGGCGGGGTGGTGGAAGGACGAATTTCATTAAACCGGTTTGTGGAAATCACCTCCACTTCGGCGGCGAAACTATTCGGTCTTTTCCCGAAAAAAGGTACCATTGCCATCGGCAGCGACGCGGATATTGTCATCTTTGATCCGAACCGGGAGGAAACGATCAGCGTCAATAATCCCTGTACACATCATATGAATGTGGATTACAGCGCTTACGAAGGCTTCAGCGTCAAAGGCTATCCCGAAACCGTCCTGTCGCGGGGTAAAGTGATCATTAAGAATTGTGAATATGTCGGGAAAAAGGGGGATGGACAATTCCTGAAACGCGACCTGTATAGTGGAATAGAATAAACCCAGATTTAGAGGAGAAAAAAATGCCCAGAATGATTAAATCCGGTCTGATCCAGATGAGTGTTCCCCTTTCCGAGGGGGAAGGAACGATTGCCGAAATCAAGACTGCAATGATTGAAAAACATATCCCGTTTATCGAGGATGCGGGGAAACAGGGCGTGCAGATTCTCTGCCTCCAGGAAGTATTCAGCACACCTTACTTTTGTCCCGGGCAGGACAGCGCCTGGTATGCATCCGCCGAACCGGTTCCCGGTCCCGCCGTGGAACAAATGCAGGAATATGCCAAAAGGTATAATATGGTCATGATTGTTCCGGTCTATGAACGGGAGCAGGCCGGATTATTATACAATACGGCGGCGGTCATCGATGCCGACGGAACCTACCTGGGGAAATATCGGAAAAATCATATTCCCCATACGTCCGGTTTCTGGGAAAAGTTTTTCTTCCGCCCCGGGAATTTAGGCTACCCCGTATTTGAAACGGCCTATGCCAATATCGGCGTCTATATCTGTTACGATCGCCATTTTCCCGAAGGCGCCCGGGCGCTGGGATTGAACGGGGCCGAAATTGTATACAACCCCTCGGCCACCGTGGCCGGTTTGTCGCAATATTTATGGAACCTGGAGCAACCGGCGCATGCCGTGGCCAACGGATATTTCATGGGCTGCATCAACCGCGTGGGTGTGGAAAAACCCTGGAATTTGGGAAAATTCTATGGCAGTTCGTACTTCGTGGATCCCCGGGGAGAAATTTTCGCCACCGCTTCCGAAGATAAGGACGAATTGCTGGTGGCGGAATTTGATCTGGACATGATCGATGAAGTCCGGTCCACCTGGCAGTTTTTCCGGGACCGGCGCCCGGAGACCTATGACGAACTCATCATGCTGTAATTGGAGATCAGATGAACAGTCAGAATATTCGCGATAAACATAAACAATACCTGTTTCCCGCGGTAAAGAATTTTTACCGGGAATCGATCGTGGTTTCCAGCGGCAAGGGCGCCCGGATCACCGATGTGGAAGGGAATACCTATCTGGATTTCTTCGGAGGAATCCTCACCGTTTCCGTCGGTCATGCCAACGAAGAAGTCAATGCCGCCGTGATTGCTCAGGTAAACCGTTTGAGTCATATTTCCACCCTGTATCCCGTGGAATCCGTGGTGGAGTTGGCCGAGCGTCTGGTTCGGATCACTCCCGGTAACCTGGAAAAATGCTTCTTTACCGCCTCCGGTACCGAAGCCGACGAAACGGCCGTGATGATGGCTCAATTGTCCACCGGAAATACGGAATTCATCGCCCTCCGCCACGCCTATTCCGGCCGGTCCATGCTGGCCCAGGCGCTCACGGCTCATGCGCCCTGGAGAGCGCTTCCGTCCCAGATTGCCGCGGTCAAGCATGCCCTGGCACCGTATTGTTACCGGTGCCCCCTGAAAAGCACCTATCCGGGATGCGGTGTCGCCTGCGCGGAAGATGTGGACGAACTGATCCGGACGACCACCACCGGTGAAATCGCCGGGATGATGGTGGAGCCGATTCAAGGTGTCGGGGGCTTCGTCACTCCGCCAAAAGAATATTTTACCATTGTAGCCGAAATCGTTCGTAATTACGGCGGTATCTTTATTTCCGACGAGGTCCAGACCGGTTTCGGACGAACGGGAAAAATGTGGGGGATTGACCATTCCGGTGTCCAACCGGATATGATGACCATGGCCAAAGGGATTGCCAATGGTTTTCCCCTGGCGGCGGTGGTTACTACCGGTGAGATTGCCGATTCCATCGTGAAAAATACCATCTCAACCTTTGGCGGAAATCCCGTCAGTTGTGCCGCGTCCAATAAAACCATTGAAATCATCCTCCGGGATAACCTGGCCGAAAATTCACAGAATATGGGCGCTATTCTCCGTCGGGGTTTGGAAGATATCCAGGAAAAATATCCCCAAATAGCCGGAGATGTCCGCGGAATGGGGTTGATGCAAGCCATTGAATTTGTGGTCGATGAACCGGCCGGCGATCGAACCCCGAATCCCGGGGCAGTTGATCAGTTTATGGAGGAAACGAAAAAGAGAGGTTTGCTCATCGGACGGGGCGGTTTGTCCGGAAACGTGATTCGGATTTCACCTCCGCTGAATATCAGTCGGAATGAGGTGGAAACAGCCCTGGAAATCTTGTCCGATTCATTCGCTGCAATTGCCGGGTAAGGGAGATATTGAGTATGAACAGGGATTATTCTTTGAATGATAACCGTCTCGAGACCCGATTGGAAGATGCCAAGCCGTTATATTCGGAATCGGAGGCAAAGATTGAGGCCAACCGCTGTCTTTACTGTTTTGATGCCCCTTGCATCAAAGCCTGTCCTACCGGTATTGATATTCCCGCATTTATCCGGAAAATAGCCTCGGGAAATATTCGGGGGTCGGCCAAAACCATCTTTCGTTCGAATATTTTGGGTGCCTCCACCGCCCGGGTTTGCCCGGTGGAAGAATTATGCTCCGGGGCCTGTGTGTACAATGATCTGGATCATAAACCCATTCAGATCGGCCGGTTGCAGCGTTTTGCAGTTCATCAGGCTTTGGCGTTGGAACGGGAGCACGGCCGACCGTTGTTTACAGTTGCGCCGCCGGTTCATAAGAAAGTTGCCTTAATCGGCGCCGGTCCCGCATCCCTGTCCTGTGGAGCCTATCTTGCACTGGAGGGCGTGGCGACCATCCTCTACGAAAAAAGCGATCTGCCCGGTGGACTGAATGTCACCGGGATTGCTCCGTATAAATTCATGGCTGAAGATGCCCTGAACGAGGTCAACTGGTTGAAAAAATATGGATTGGATATTCGAACCGGCGTAGAAATCGGTGACGAATTAACCGTTTCCGACCTTCTGAAAGAAAATGATGCTGTTTTCCTCGGTATTGGACTGGGACAGGATACCTTTCCCGGAATTCCCGGTGAGGACCTGGAACATGTTTTCGGCGCCACCGCCCTGATTCGGCGAATCAAAGAGGATCCCGGATTTGAACTCCCTGATGATCTGCATAAAGTGGTCATTGTTGGCGGAGGAAATACGGCGATTGATATTGCCCGGGAACTGGCCCTGCTGGGAGTGCCGGAGGTAGATATTGTTTACCGGAGAACGGAGGCCGTTATGCCCGGATACCGGCATGAATTGAATCATGCCCGGGAGGAGGGAGTAAGGTTGCTGGAAAAGCAAACGCCCGTCAGAATTGAAAAGGCCGCTGATGGTACCCTGGATCTGTTTACCGAACATACCGACACCAAAGAATCCACCGTACATCATGCGGATTGGATTGTAATGGCGATTGGTCAAAAGAAATTCGCCGCGGATATTGTTCCCGGTTTGGACGTCGATGAAAAAGGACGTGTTGTGGTTGATGAAACTACGCGCCGGACGTCGGTACCCAATCTCTATGCCGGAGGAGATTGTATCAACGGAGGTAAGGAAGTCGTAAACGCGGTTGCGGATGGTCGCGAAGCGGCGTATGCAATGATCAAGAGCTGGGGGTTGCAACCCGTGAATACAGCGGAAAAACCTGGGAGCAATAGTCATGGCTGATTTAGCGACAAATTTTAACGGAATTCAAAGTCCCAATCCTTTCTGGCTGGCCTCGGGTCCGCCCACCAATTGCGGTGAACAGGTTATGCGAGCTTTCGATGCCGGATGGGGCGGGGCGGTCTGGAAGACGCTGGGGGTTCCCGTTGTGAATGTATCTTCACGCCTCGCCGCGGTGGATTATTCCGGGAATAAAATGTCCGGACTTAACAATATCGAATTGATTACCGATCGACCTCTGGAGGCCAATTTTAAAGAAATTTATGCCGTAAAAAAACGGTATCCGAATCATGCGGTGATCGTCTCGCTAATGATGGAGAGCAAGGCCGAATGGAAAGAAATTATCCAACGCGCCGAAGATGCAGGCGCCGATGGCCTGGAATTGAATTTCGGCTGTCCCCACGGAATGTGCGAGCGGGGGATGGGCAGTTCGGTAGGACAGGAACCCAAAGTCCTGGAGTTGATTACTTCCTGGGTGATGGAGTACGCCACCACGCCCGTCCTGGTGAAGCTGACACCCAATACCGGTGATATTCTGGTTCCCGGTTTGGCTGCCGTGGAGGGAGGGGCCGACGGTATATCTCTGATTAATACCATTAAATCGGTTATCGGGGTCGATCTGAACACACTGGTTCCCTTGCCAAATGTGGGCGGACAAAGCACCAATGGGGGCTATTGCGGACCGGCGGTGAAACCCATTGCGCTCTATATGTTATCCGCTCTGGCCCGGGAGCCGAAGATCAATATCCCGATTTCCGGGATCGGCGGAATTGCTACCTGGCAGGATGCGGCGGAATTCCTGGCCCTGGGGGCGACCAGCATTCAGGTCTGTACGGCTGTCATGCATTACGGATACCGGATTGTGGAGGATCTGATCGACGGTCTGTCCAATTACCTGGATGACCAGGGAATGAAGTCGGTGACGGAATTGATCGGGAGAGCCGCAAGGAATATTAAGGATTGGGGTGATTTGGACTTGAATTACGGCGTGGTGCCGAAAATCGATGCGGAAACATGTATCGGTTGCCAACTCTGCTACATTGCCTGTCTGGACGGCGGGCACCAGTGTATTCACACCCGCCAGAATCCGTGCCAGGCATTTCATGGCGAATCGGACCACGGCGCAAACCCGCGTCTGGAACCGGCCCCGCCTGTGATGCACAAACCTGACGGGAAGGTTCACGAGAATGTTCCCTTTATTGATGAGAATGAATGTGTCGGCTGCAACCTTTGCAGTTTAGTCTGTCCCGTCCCGGGTTGCATTACGATGGTGGAAATTCCCCACACCAGGGGGAAAGAATCCTGGAATGAACGCGTTGCCAAAGGGTTAGGTTAAAAAAAGGATAAAAATGAGTACTATAATTCAATATCATAATTTAGGTAAAAAACAAAACTGGATCGGCGGCAGCTATGAGGAATCCTCCGCCCCGAAATCAATTACCGTTATTTCGCCCTATTTTGATCAGGCAATTGCCGAAGTTCCCGATTCCAACCAGGCCGATGTCAACCGGGCCGTGGAACAGGCCAAAGCCGCCTTTCCGGCCTGGGCTTCCACGCATATCCGTGACCGGGCTGCCGTGATGTTCAAGCTGAAAACCATTATGGAACAGGATATGGAGGCGCTGGCTCACCTGGTTGCCCTGGATAACGGAAAAACTATCGCCGATGCCCGGGGGAGTATCCTTCGTGGAATTGAAGTGGTGGAATTTGCTGCTTCCTTACCCAATATGCTGAAGGGCGAATCGTCCAATGTCGGTCACGGAATTAATTGCACCATGACTCACGAACCGCTCGGTGTCGTGGCCGGGATTACGCCCTTTAATTTTCCCATTATGGTTCCGCTTTGGATGATTCCCATCGCCATCACTTCAGGAAATTGTTTTATTCTTAAACCGTCCGAGCAAACCCCTCTGGCGGCGTTGAAATTGGCCGAATATTTACAGGAAGCCGGATTGCCTAATGGCGTGTTAAACGTGATCAACGGGTCTCGGGAAGCGGTGGAAAGCATTTGCGATCATCCCGATATTAAAGCTGTGGCCTTTGTCGGCTCCTCCCGGGTGGCAAAAATTGTTTATTCCCGGTCGGCGGCTCAGGGAAAGCGGGCCCTTTGTCTCGGCGGAGCAAAAAACCATATGATCGTCGTCCCTGACGCGGATCAGGACTCCACGGCCAAAGGACTGTTGGCCAGTTCCATGGGCAGTGCCGGACAGCGCTGCATGGCGGCCAGCGTAGCCGTGTGCGTCGATGACGTCGATGCCATTATTGATCAACTGGTGGAAGAAGCCCGGTCCTTTCAACTGGGTTTGGACATGGGTACGATCGTAAGCAAGGCCGCCCTGGAAAAAATCACCGGATATATTGATGCGGCGGAAGCCATGGGCGCCAAAGTACGGGTTGACGGCCGGAATCCTAATCCTCCGGAAGCTTATCCGGATGGATACTGGCTCGGTCCGACGATTCTGGATCATGTCGATCCCGACTGGCCCTGCGCCCGGGAAGAAATCTTTGGTCCTGTCCTGTCCATTATTCGGACCGATACCCTGGAAAGTGCCCTGCGGATTGAGAATGGAAATCCCTACGGGAATGCGGCGGCCGTGTTTACCACTTCGGGACAGGTGGCCAAAACCATCGCTGAGTCCGCTTCAGCGGGAATGATCGGTATTAATATCGGTGTCCCGGTTCCCCGGGAACCGTACAGCTTCGGAGGTTGGAACGAGTCCAAATACGGGCATGGCGATATTACCGGCCGAAGCGGGGTGGATTTCTGGACCAATTTGAAAAAAGTCACCTCGCGCTGGCCCGAATCATCCGAAGCCTGGAAGAAATATTTCTGAAGACACTGTAGACGATCCCCCTGGAATAACACGTGGTTAATGTACTGATTATCTTTAGCCTGATCGGAGTTGTAAACAGTTTCATTCTAATTCTTTATTTTTTTAATACAAAAAAGGGTGTCAAAAGTCAGAACCGATTATTTGCCTTCCTGATTTTGTTTCTTTCCATAAGAATCAGCAAATCCATACTGTTTTTTGTCTTTAGTGATTCAATTTATGATCTGATTCTGGTTCTTGGTCTGGCCGGTTTTTTAATGGTGGGTCCTTTAATGTGGCAATTCACAAAATCGGTGGTGGATAAAACCTATCGCTTTCACCGGAAAGAATTTCTGCACTATCTCCCGGCAATGTTATTTGTCCTTATTTTTTCCATGGTATCCTATCGGGGAATGGATTTCTCTTGGCGAAATCTGGTGTACGTTTCAATTTTACTGCAGTATATCATTTACATCACTTTGGCGCTGAAAAGCGTTCAACAATTAAAGACCGACTACGGGCATATAACCAAACAGATGAATTATATTACGATTGCTTTGCTGTTAATCTGGTTTGCATTTATGATCAATGCGGTGACGGGATTTTCACATAATTTATATGCGGCCTTCATTTACGCGGCAATAATTTATTTCTCGCTCATTCTGGTTATTAATAAAGGCGAAATCATTAATTTGAAACCGGTCCGAAAATATGAGAAGACGGGCCTGTCCAGGCAGGAGAATGAGCGCCTGAAATCGGAACTGGAACGTCTGATGGGGCAGGAACACATATTCACGGACAGCCTGTTGTCGCTGGCCGGACTAGCGAAACAATTACGGGTTTCCACCAATATTCTGTCCCAGGTGATTAATGTGAATTATAAGAAATCCTTTTTTGAGTTTCTCTCCGGTTATCGGATTCAACTGGCAATGACCTACCTGAGCGATCAAACTCGTAAAGATAATATTTCGGAAATCGCTTATGATGTTGGGTTTAACTCCCTGTCGGCATTTAATACTGCATTCAAGAAACAGAATGGGATTACGCCTTCTCAATATCGGAAAAGATTCTCAAATGGTGACTAGAAATACGCCCGCCGTTATCCGACTGACCCTGGTTACATTGGCAACCTTGCCGGTGTATTTGTATATCATCCTGGAAAAAGCTGCCGGTCATACCCATTTTACGGTTGCGGACCTGTTGGGTTGGCAATTGCTGATAATTTCGGCAGGACTGCTCTTGCTTTTTGGAATGTCCAGGTTTACCCTGACTATCCGGTTCAAGGATTTAAGTCCGGGGTCGGGGACGCCTTTGCTGGATATCAGTACCGGGTTTGTGTTACTGATCTCCATCTATTTTATCGAAAGCATTGGCCGTCTCACGTATTATCAGTGGTTGCCTCAATCGGGCCCGGATAGAACCGAATTAATCCAGTCCCTCCGGGCAATCGCCGCCAGTCCGGTTTATTCCATAATCTGGCTGGGTCCAATTACACTCCTCGGGCAGTTATTCCTTGAATTAACCCGGACACTTTTTTTAAAAAGTTTTTGGGATTTTTCCCAAAAAGCTGTCTGGCATTGGATGCCGATAATTGTTTTTGCAATGATCGTCAGCCTTCTGGGTCTGGACCGTGGTTGGCCGGGAATTATTAGCGGTTTTACAACCAGTCTAATATTCAACCTGACTTATTATTGGTACCGGCGACTGAATCCGTTGTTGGTGGCGAGTATTATTTATCAATATCTGAATGTATCCGGACTCTGGTTGCATTAATTCCTGACGGGGGTTTTACTTTATTCCCATGAAGAGAAAACCGCACCACTGATTACCATTTTCCTTTTGCCATAGAATTTTTCCATTCAGTACCGATGTTCCGTTCCTCCGGGACTTGTAGGCACGCATTTTAGACAATCGTTGTCCTAAACCACGGGATTGATCCATGACGTCCCATTAAAGCTTGGTATTCACCTTCGCGTTAACGAGTTCGACGGAGGAGATGGTTATATTTCCTGCTGCTTTCCTCCTACGCTAAAGCTTCGGTGGACAGGGTGGCGGAA
>JAADFQ010000245.1 GCA_013152835.1 FCB group bacterium | reverse complement strand
GCTCTGTATTCTCAGGACCTGACCGCCGATGAGGTGCATTGGATTGGGCACCAACCACCGGAACCGGGTTTACGAATTTCTGCGAAAATCCGTTACCGCCAACCGGACCAACCGTGTCGAATCACTGAGATTACGGATAACCGCCTGAAGGTGAGCTTTGAACAACCGCAGTTTGCCGTCGCTCCGGGACAATCGGTTGTATTTTACTATCGAGAGGAATGCCTTGGCGGTGCCATTATTGAACGAGCTATCATTACGGAATCTGTAAAGGTCTGAGATGGAAAAACCGTTGATTGTTGCTATTCTTGCGGCGGGAAAAGGGACCCGCATGAAATCGGATTTGCCGAAAGTGCTGCATCCGGTAGGCGGAAAACCCATGGTACTGCATGTGATTCGCCTGGCGCGAAATATCGGGGCGGACCGGGTCATTGCGATTATTGGTCACCAGAAGAAAAAAGTGATCGAAACCATTTGCGATTCCGGGGCGGAATGGGTTGTTCAGGAACCGCAACTGGGGACCGGTCATGCGGTACAACAGGTCGAACCGTTGTTAAAGGATCAACAGGGCGATTTACTGGTTCTCTCCGGTGATGTCCCACTCCTTCGGGAATACACCCTGAATCAATTGATGCGGGCCCATCGCCAATCGGGAGCCGCTGCCACGTTGCTTACGGCGCAATTCGCCGATCCTTCCGGATATGGACGAATTCTGAGAAACAAGGATAATGGTCTGGAACGAATCGTGGAGGATAAAGATTGCTCTCCGGAAGAATCGGTAATCCGTGAAATCAATGCAGGAATCTATGTTTTTCAGGTGGGTCCGTTGTTTGAAGCCCTGAAACAGGTGAACAATCAAAATGCCCAGGGTGAATATTACCTGCCGGACACGCTCCCGATCCTGATTTCCGGAGGTTTTTCGGTCGGTCTGGAAATTTTACAGGACCCTTTGGAAATTCAAGGCGTAAATACCCCGCAGCAACTTAACGAAATAAATCGTATTTTTAGGACGCGCTATGAAAACAATACCGGCTAAAATCCTGTTTCTTACTCTGCTGACCGCAGTTATGTTCGGCCAGTACAAATCCGATCTGAACCACAATCAGGTCTCGGACCGGTTGTTCAAGGCACCGGCGACCATTGATCCTTTATTCAGTCCGCAGCGCTTCAGTATGCACCATTCCTTCTCCTATTCCATGCTGTCCACCGGCGCCGGATCGATTGGACTGGGATCCTATACCAACACGATGGCCTTTCAACTGCGCCCGAATCTGACACTAAGTACGCAGTTGATTCTGACACAGCCTTCCCTGTCTTCCGGAGCCCGGACCCGGGGATTAACCCTGGATCAGGTGGGGTATGGCGCTCAGCTGGATTATCGTCCAACAGAAAATACTTATTTCCAATTCTCTTTCCAAAAATCACCATATTCTCAATATTTCAGTCGTAATCCTTATTCCGTATTTCCCCGCTAAGCATGGCCGCCAAACGTTCGCGATCTAAACTATCCTTTCTAAAATCCAAACCTTCCCGGAAACGAAAAAAGGGGACTTGGCAAAACACCATATTGAATGCTGTAATCGGTGGTTTTTCACTCCTGGTTTTGGTATTTATCTATTCTTTTTCCCAGCGTACATCTGCGGATCGGGTAACCATACCGACGTTGACCCAGACACCCCCAAAACTGGCCGCCGAAGCCTATGAGGAAAATCCCATCCTGGATATTGAGGTGGAAGTGTTGAACGGTTGCGGTGAACAGGGAATTGCCGCCCGAATGTCGGATTTTCTACGGACCCATCAGATTGATGTAGTCCGGTCGGAAAATGCAAATTCGTTTGATTATACCCGGACCCAGGTCATCTCCCGGAATGAAAACGTGGAAGCCCTGAAAAAAGTGGCCGGATCACTGGGATTTGATATCCGGGATAAATCCCGGGTCAGGATTGAACCGACTTCCGACGCCGATGTGGATGTAACCGTGATTGTGGGCAAGGATTTTAATTCTATCTCGCCGGTTGTTGAATATTTAAAAACACTCTTCTGATTTGAACGCAACATCATCAGGTCCGGATTCTCCGGAAAGATTAGCCCGCCTGATCAGTTCTCTGGCGCTGGATAAAAAGGCCGAAAATGTTCTCCTGATTGATGTCCGCAAGATCACTACGATGACCGATTTTTTCATCATCTGTTCGGCGGACACCGATATTCAGGTAAAAGCAATTGCCGATTCCATTCGCCGGGGAACGCCGCATAAACCAACGCATACGGAAGGGTATCAGCAGGTCCGCTGGATTTTGCTGGATTATATCACCGTTGTGGTCCATGTGATGCGGACCCGGGACCGTTATTACTATAATATTGAAAAACTTTGGGCGGATGCGCCCACGGAGGAATTTACGGATGAATCCCCGGACCATCCTGAATGACGCTATCCTGACGGCTGTTGAGGCCCTTGATCTACCGCGAAAATCCAGTCAGTTAACACCACCGAAAAATCCGGAATTCGGCGACTTTGCCTCGAATATTGCCCTTGTTCTGGCGAAAGACGCACGACAAAAGCCGTTGGATCTGGCACGTCGGATTGCTGATATTCTTGTCCTACCCGAAGGGTTTGCCCAGGTTTCGGTTACTCCGCCCGGCTTTATCAATTT
Organism: FCB group bacterium; assembly: GCA_013152835.1. Classification (GTDB taxonomy): domain Bacteria; phylum Fidelibacterota; class Marinisomatia; order Marinisomatales; family J089; genus J089. The sequence continues at coordinate 10,111 of JAADFQ010000245.1, read as the reverse complement.
CAAATTATCCAATTCCTATTATTATTCGGTATTAAAGTCAATCCTGGCAAATCCTCATGAGTACGGAAAGTCCCGGATCGGCATCGGAAAAACCGCCAACGTGGAATTCGTTAGTGCCAATCCCACCGGACCCTTGACTGTGGGTCACGGACGACAGGCGATTCTGGGCGATACGGTGGCTTCAATCCTGGAATGGCACGGTTACGAGGTCACCCGGGAATATTATTACAACGACGCCGGTCGCCAGATGCGACTTCTGGCCAACTCCGTGGAAGCGCGGTACCGGGAACTGCTCGGTGAACCGTCGCCGTTTCCCGAAGATGGTTACCAGGGCGATTATATCCGGGACATTGCCCGCGTAATCCGGGATGAATATGGCGATTCGCTGGAGCCGGGCGCGGCTCCCTTTCGCAAGGTAACGGAAAAAACGATTTTTGATGACATCAAATCCACGTTACAGGATTTGCGTGTGGTCCATTCCCGGTTTTCAAATGAACAATCATTTTACGATAATGGCGCTATCGATCAAACGCTGTCCGATCTCCGGTCCAAAGATCTGATTTACGAAGCCGACGGTGCTACCTGGCTCAAAACCACAGCCCTGGGAAAAAACCAGGACACAGTATTGATCAAGAAAACCGGAGAACCCACCTACCGGTTGCCGGATATGGCCTACCACCGGGATAAGTTTGATCGGGGCTACGACATGATTGTGGATATTTTCGGCGCCGATCACATTGCTACCTATCCTGACGTCCTGAGCGTCCTCAAAACGCTGGGGTACGATACCGGGAAAGTCCGGGTATTGATTCATCAGTTTGTGACCTTACTCCGCGGCGGGGAGATCGTGAAAATGTCCACCCGTAAGGCCAATTATGTCACCCTTCGTGAATTGACCGAACGGCTGGGGGCCGATGTGGTGCGGTATTTTTTCATCATGCGCGGGATGAACAGCCATTTGAATTTCGATCTGGATCTGGCGGAAGATCAATCGGAGAAAAATCCCGTATTTTATTTGCAATATGCCCACGCACGAACCGCGAATATTCTGGTTCACGCCCGGGCCTTTGATTTGGAACCGGGTTCAGACTTTACTACACAGCGATTGGACCGTCCCGAAGAAATCAACCTGTTGAAGGAACTGAGCCGGGTTCCCGTGGTGTGGGAATCGGCTTTGGACTCACTGGAACCGCAAATCATTGCCCAGAATCTCCAAACTGTGGCGACGGCATTCCATAAATTTTATACAGTCTGCCGGGTCGTGACCGATGATCAGGAATTATCCCTGGCGCGGCTGGCAATTGTCAGCGCCGTGAAAGCGGTGCTGAAAAACGGATTGGAGATTCTGGGCCTCACTGCTCCGGATCGTATGTAATGGATGGATTGTTCATTAGTGCCAATCTGGATTATTTTTTACTCTGCCTGACTACCTTATTTACATTAGTCAACCCGTTGGGAATTACGCCCATTTTCATCGTCCTCACGGAACGGTTTCCCCGGGCTGAACGAGTAAAAATTGCTCGTCGCGGTGTTCTTACCGCCGGAATTACACTTCTGATTTTCGCTCTTTTGGGGTCCCTGATTTTTAAGGTATACGGTATTACGGTGGAGGCGTTTCAAATCATGGGTGGTATTATCTTCTTCCGCAGCGGGTTGCGCATGCTGGAGGCCAAAGTGGGTCGGACCCGGACGACACCCATGGAACAGGAAGAAAGTCTGGATCAGGATGATATTGCCGTGAGTCCCATCGGTATTCCCATCATCACCGGACCCGGGGCCATCACAGCGGTGATGCTGCTTTCCAGCCGTGCCACGTCAGTGACTAATTACGGATTATTGGTGGTCGCAATTACGCTCACCTTACTGGCAGTGTATTTGATTTTCCGGGGCGGAGATCGCCTGGCGAAGCGTCTCGGCGCTACCGGCATGCGGGTTTTTCAGCGGATCATGGGATTGATTCTCATGGTCATCGCCGTCCAGTTTGTCATCCGGGGCGTGGAGACGGTATTGAGGCGGATTATTTAAGTGAAATTGAGAAAAGTCCTTTAGAATTTTTATCCCGATATAGAGAAAGACCACCCAAGCTCATCGGGGTGGATGGATTCTTGAAATTATTCCGTGGTCAGGATGTTGCCTCACAGGGGCATTGTTTAACTGGTATCATGGGGTATTACTCATCATCAACCGATTTTTTCTATACTACAAAATCTTGTACATCTTTATAGTAATTCTGTAACGAACCGAAGAAGAAATATCAGGAAATTTCCGGTAACAAATAATCTGAATAAAGGAGAAATAAAAATGAATGATCCAGTATGTGGAATGACCGGAATGGAGACTTCAGCCGTTGCGACCATGGAATGGAAAGGCGTGCAATACAAATTTTGTTCGCAAAATTGTTACGATTTATTCTCAAAACAACCAGAGAAATATGCAGAAAAAGGTGTGGTACTTCCTACCCACCATGAGCATCATGAACATTCCCATGGTCATAAATGCTGCTGTTAGTTTCTCGGACAGTGGGACTTCTACAGATGAAAACCTAATGTTCCGTTGGTCAGTATAGAAGACGAAACAAAGGCGTGTACCGTCGACCAGAGATGGAGTTTCCGTCTCTAGCGGGTAAACACTTTACCCGCCTCGGGAGGGTTACCCGCCTTTGGTGGGCTCGGTCCGAAATAGAGTATCCCGATACGCTCTGCCTTGGCCACTTTTGAGGAATTTTTCCCGTTCTCTGGCGCTGGGATAATCTGGAAAAGATTCCGTTAATAATATTTCGAAGTCACCCAGGAGTCTCCAAACGGTAGACGTTGGATTTCGATGTTCCTTGAAGCGCCGGTGTAAATTATTGGAAATGCCAACATAGCGTTTGGATATCGTTTTGCTTTGTAAAACGTAAACCGTAATCATGATTACAATAAGTGGAGGCGGGGGGTCCGCCGGTGGCGGATAAAAGTTGAACTTTACCCGCCTTTGGCGGGTCCCGTCTGAAGTTGTAATCTCAAAAATATTTTCTGTTCAGTGGAGGCGGGGGGAGTTGAACCCCCGTCCGAAATAGAACCTCAATCTCCATCTACATGCGTAGTGAACTGGATGGGTCTCGCTTCAGCATTCGCCAGTCACCCCGTTTGCTGAAGCCAGTCCGTAGGGTCTCGCTGAAATTATCCGGACGGTAAAATCAGCCAGCCTGTGAAAGTGACGCCCTCAGGTAAGACCGCAGGCAAATCCTGCCCAGGACGAGCTACCAACTAAGCGGCAGCCATGTAGCCGTAATCGGCACTTATGGTGTTTCCAGGTGTTTTAAGAGGAGCCCGGAACCTCTGCATGCCGTCGATCAACGTTTCTATCCCGTCGAAACCGGTCGCCCCCATTGTCAAAGATCGGTTGAATTTACTTACTCTTATCCGGACCTGGTGGTTCCAATCTATTTGGATTGGTCTTCGAATCCGGAGACATCCGGACCGGGTATTTCCATCCGTGTTTTTGCCGCTTTACAGGTTATTATCCGTCGATAAACCAAAAGGCTCCGAACGCCAACCCGGAGCCTTTCTTGATTTCACTAGCCAACCTCGTCCTCCAAATTCTTCCTCGAATTCAAATTTTGAGGTACGGAAAAACTATCAATGCTGATTAAAAACCGCAAGAAGTATAGCAAAAATTTCTAAAGATTTTTCTCCCTAATTGTTAGCTCCTGTGCATCCAATATGTGAATTCTGAAAAAGGCGTAATACCTGTAATTATTGAATAACGCAGACGTAATGCCTATATTATCGCCGTAAAACAGAATAAAAAGGGCGTATTATGGATAAGCTAGATCGTAATATTCTTGAAAGCCTCCAGCGTAACGGACGAATGACTACTGCGGAACTGGCGGAACGGGTGGGAATGTCCCGTACCCCGGTTTTCGAGCGAGTGAAAAAACTGGAACGACAAGGTGTCATTCAAAAGTATGTAGCCTTGGTGGATCCTCATCAAATCGGGATTACCTGCTTTACTTTTGTGGAAGTGCAGTTGATCCGTCACGGACGGGAAACCGTTAACCGTTTTATTGCGGAGATAAAGAAAATACCGGAAGTAATGGAATGTCACCACATCACCGGTGAAGCGGATTTTTTACTCAAAGTGGCCACGAAAGATATACCGACCTATGAACATTTACTCCTGAATACCATGACGGCTTTGCCGGATGTGAGAAACCTGAAAACCCTGGTGGTCCTGTCAACGTTAGTCAAGAAAACCCAATATCCGGTTTAGCATGTGCGGAACCGGTTAGGGGCTTTTCCAAGTCATTGAAATAAATAATTGAAAGGAATCCCAATGGAGATGAAATCAAATCCCGGTATTCATACGCGGGTTACCCATGCCGGGACTTGTCCCGATTCCGAGCACGGCAGTGTCGCCACACCGATTTATCAAACCTCCACCTTTAAATTCCAAAGTGCGGAAGAGGGTGCCCGGCGAATTTCCGGCGAAGAAAACGGATTTATTTACTCCCGCCTGGGAAATCCGACAACCGCAACGCTGGAATCGGCCATCTCTGAGCTGGAAGGCGGCGCAGGGGCTCTGGCTACTGCCAGTGGAATGGCGGCTGTAAATTTGATCTACCTGACGTTTTTAGGTTCAGGAATGCATATCGTCGGAACCGACGCCCTCTACGGTTCTTCACGACGGATTATTGAACTGGACTATTCCCGGTTTGGTGTGGACTATGATTTTATTGACACTTCTGATCCTGAATTACTGGAGAAAACACTAAAACCGAATACGGCGCTGGTCTATCTTGAATCTCCGGCCAACCCGACGTTAAAATTAGCCGACATCCGGCATTGCACCGAACTCGCACATCGTGCCGGGGCCCTGGTGGCTGTTGATAATACATTCATGAGTCCCCTCCTCCAGCGACCTCTTGAATTCGGTGCTGATATGGTTATTCATAGTCTTACCAAATATATTAACGGTCATACGGATGTGATCGGCGGGATGGTTATTTTTAGGGATGAACAAATTCTGGAGCAGGCCCGACCGGTTCATGTTCATTCCGGCGGTTGCATGGATCCGCACCAGGCCTGGTTGGTGTTGCGGGGTCTAAAGACAATGGCGTTACGGGTGTATAAGGCCCAGGATAATGCCCGGCAAATTGCCGAGTTCCTGGAAACAGACGGACGCGTGAGTCGGGTATTTTATCCGGGGCTGAAATCTCACCCGCAATATGAATTGGCCCAAAGTCAGATGGAGGGCCCTGGTTCCATGATCAGTTTTGAATTGAATGGGGGACTGGAAGCCGGACAGAAACTCATGGATCGGGTCAGCGTGGCTACCCTGGCGGTTTCCCTGGGCGGCTACGAGACATTGATTCAGCATCCTGCATCCATGACCCATGCCGCCGTACCCCGGGAAGAACGACTTTCATCCGGAATAACGGATGGGTTGGTACGGCTGGCGGTGGGGTGTGAAGATGCTGAAGATATTATCGCTGATCTGGATCAGGCCTTGCGATAAGGCCATCGAACCTGTCACCGGTGGATTCTGCGGTAGGTGGATTCAAGGCCAGGAATGGGCTTGAATCCCTCCTCACAGTGCAGTAAACTTGGATTCATGAAACCACAAACTCCATCGAATCCTTGCCCCATTCCCAGAGACAACGACTAATTCCCTATAGCGTTATTCGTCTGTTTTTGGTCGGGTGTTGTCTCGTGGGGGCGGGACGAACCCAGACTCCAGGAGTCGTGATTCGCCGTCTTACAGGCGAAGACGGTTTGAGCCAGAATTTTGTTACGTCCATGCTCCAGGATCGGGATGGATTCCTCTGGTTTGGTACCGCCGATGGTCTGAACCGGTATGACGGTACTCAATTCACCATTTTTCATTCTGATCCGGAGGATACAACCCGCATTGCGGATAGTTACATCCAGGTAATGATTAATGGTTTGGGAGGGACATTATGGATTGGAACCGACCAGGGCGGTCTGGATCGTTATGAACCCGACGCCGGGCAATTCCGCCATTTTGGACTTCCGCCAAAGCCCGTCGGTGAGGCGACCGTCGCCGTCACCGCCCTGGCTCAGGATCCCCGGGGCACCGTATGGGTGGGAACAACCGCGGGATTATGGAGATTGGACCCGTATCAAGAGCATTGGACCGCCACAGAAATTGTGGGCCCCGTTCATTCCCTCCGGCTGAATCGTCAGGGTGTCCTCTGGATCGGTACCGAACGCGCCCTGATTCGCCGGGACCCCCTGACCGGTGAATATCAATCTTATTCCACGGGTAATCCGGATCGTATTCCCAATCCTGTCCGTTGCATCTTTGAAGATCACGCCGGACGGATCTGGATCGGTGCCCGGGAAGGCTTTTACCAGGTGGATTTCCTGTCCGGCCGATTACGGGCCGTTTCCCTGGGATCCGGCAAGGTAGAGCCGGAGGTAGCTGCCATCGCAGAAACCGAGGACCGTTATCTGTGGCTGGGCACGTCTCGGGTTGGTCTGTTCCGCTATGAGCCGGATACCAAAACCCGACGCCAATATTTACCGGATCGTTCCAGCCGACCCGATCCGAGTCTGGAAGGGATTCTACAATTGCTGGTGGACCAGGACGGCCTGCTATGGATCGCTACCCGTGGATTGGGTGTTCAGGTTCTGAATCCCGACCCGCCGTTTCAGTATTATCATGTTATTCCCGGGGATAATCGCAGCCTCAGCAGTACCAGCATCCGGGCCATTTACCTGGCCCAGGATTCCGTGTTGTGGGTTGGGGGATACCAGGGATTGGATCGTTTTGACCGGCGCACGGGAGCTGTGCGTCATTACCGTTATAATCCCCAGGACCCGCAGGGTCTTCCCATGCCTTATGTATATGCCCTGGCAGAAGATGAATCCGGTAACTTATGGGTGGGAACAGAAGGCAAAGGACTGGCCCGCTTAGACCGGGAAACGGATACCTTTCAGTATTATCCTCATGAGGAAGGCAACGATCGTTCTTTGGGTGGCGATTTTGTATTTGCCCTTTTAATGGACCATCGAGGAGATTTGTGGATCGGAACCGAAAACGGCCTGTCCCGGCTGAAAAAAACTGATCGGGAAACAGGACGGTTTGAAACCCGTACTCCGGAAAATTCTGGCTTACCGGGGTCGGTGGTAACTTGCCTGGCGGAAGATTCCTTCGGCAACCTCTGGGTGGGGACGGAATCATCCGGTTTGGGAGTTCTGGATAAAGAGACGGATCGTTTTCGTGTACTCCGGCACGACCGGCGCAATCCCCGGTCCCTGAGTCAGAATCGCATTCTGTGTTTGACGCCTACCACGGATGGCGGGCTCTGGATCGGCACGAAGGGCGGTGGATTAAATCGTCTGGATTACGGGGATTTTGATCCCCAGCATCCGGATCGCACTCCCCTGACATGGTACACAACTCGGGACGGGTTGAGCAACGATGTAGTTTATGGTGTCCTGGAGGATGTGTCGGGAGCCCTGTGGCTCAGCACCAATGATGGTATTGTGCGGATGGATCCCCAAACGGAGCGTTTTCAGACGTTTCCCCAGATTGATGGGATTCAGGACCGGGAATTCAATCGCGGCGCCTGGCATAAAGGGTGGAACGGCGAATTATTTTTTGGCGGAATCAAAGGATTAAACAGTTTTTTCCCCCAACGGATCCGGAAACGGACGGTGCCCCCGCCGGTAATTATTACTGACATTCAGATCCTGAATCAATCCCTCCTGCCGGGAAGACCGTCATCGGAGGGAGTCGGGATTGACCGGTCCGTTTCCCACCTGTCCAAATTGGAGTTGAATCATAAGGTTCTGGCATTCCATATTGAATTTGCCGCCCTGAGTTACCTGGACCCCGGTGCCAACCGGTACGCCTATCGCCTGAGGCCGTTGCTGAAAGAATGGGTAGCCTTATCCACGTCTCAGCGGGACATTTCCCTTACCCACCTGCCCCCGGGAGAATTTACCCTGGAATTGAAAGCCGCCAATGCCGCCGGTGTGTGGAGCGTTACACCCACATCCCTGACTCTGTTGGTAAAACCGGCGCCCTGGAACACCTGGTGGGCCTGGGCACTGTATTTCATTGCCGGAGGGCTGTTGCTGTTTCTGTTCGTACGGGACCGGGTCAACCGGGTTCGGACGTACACTCAGCGGTTGGAGCAGGAGGTGCGGGAACGGACGGCGGAAATTCGGGCCAACGAGGAACAATTACTGGAACAGAAATCCTTCCTGGAAACGGTCATCGAATCCTTGGCTTACCCTTTCTATGTAGTGGATGTGAGAACTTATAAGCTGGTGATGGCCAATACGGCGGCCAGGGAATGGGGAAAATCGGACGCCAATACCTGTTTTGCCCTGAAATATGGACAGGAAAAACCTTGCGGTGGGTCCCGGTGTCCGCTTCGGAATGTGGAAGCATTCCGGAAACATCGTGTCAGCAGGGATACGGTAATGGATGCGGAAGGAAAGAAGCGACATATTGAAATACATGCTCATCCCATCATTGGTCCGGACGGAAACATTGAACAGATCATAGAATATTATTTGGACATCACAGATCGGGTTCAGCTGGAACTCAGTTTGAAACGAAGTCTGGAAGAACGGAATCGTGAATTAACGGCACAAGCCATGAAAATGGCCCGGAATCATGAGACCACGATGCAGGTGATTAAAAGTCTGGAGAAACTACACGGCAATCTCTCGTCGGGAATCGCCTCCACCCTTATCCGCAGTATTGAATCCTCTTTAAAAAGTCAGGTGTCGCCGGGCAATGAGTGGAATGAATTCGAGACCTGGTTCAAGGAAGTACACAAAGATTTCTATCATCGCCTCATGGACCGGGTTCCCGATCTTACCACCCGGGAGATGAAAATCTGCGCTTTTCTGAAATTGAAGCTTAACACCAAGGAAATTGCCAGCCTTACCAATTTATCGGTGAAGTCGGTGGAAGTATACCGTTCCCGGCTACGAAGTCGCCTGGGTGTTCCCCGAGGAGAAAATTTAGTAACTTATATCAATCAATTGTAAACTATCCTTCCATCGGAAGATATGTAGGAATATTATCGTATAGAATAAGAGACTTGGAACATTGCTGAACGTTCCCGGTCCTCGTCCTTAGACTGTAATCACCCTTATTCGGATCGACACTGGTATCCCGCGATACCCAAAGTGAAATATATCCAAGAACGTTCTCCGAAGGAAAATTGAACAAAATAGTGGTTTTATTAAGGTTGATAGTGGTTTTGCTGGGGTGACGAGGGGAAAAAAATCATGTAACCTTGTGGCGAAGATGAATCCTATGAAATCTGAATTGCCTGCAAATAAACCCCTGTTATCGACGGAAGACTTGTCCGGGAAAAGCCTGCCTGAGGCTCCGCATAAGACGGATGCACAACCGATTGAAGATTTAGAACAGCTACGCATACAAATTAAGATACTTAGGGAATACCTGGATAAGAATTTAAACAAATCATTGGAAAATCATCTGTCCGATTGGGTTGAATATGAAACTGAACAAACCCACCGCACAGCATTCCCCTGAATTACATGAAGGAGATAATCATGAATAAACCTTGGAAAAATATAATTCCGGCACTGCTGGTTTCAATAGTAACCATTTTAACAGCCCAGGTGAATCCGGGCGATGTAATCACAACCGACCTGACACTAACCGCTGATCTTGATGCGTCTGCTTATGCCGGACCAGCATTAACGGTGGGTGCCAATAATATAACCATCGACGGTGGTGGATTTACAATCACTGTCAACGGAAACAATACGGCTATCAACATTAATGGAAAACAGCGTATTGTTATTAAAAATGTAACGGTCGTTTCCAGCGTTGCGGGACAGGGACGAGGTGTAACTATCACCAATACCAATGATTCTAAATTTGCTGCGAACACGTTCTCCGGTCTCCAAAACGGTATCTATACCCAGGGCACAAACTCCCGTGATACCCTGAGCAACAACAATATGAGTGGGAACACAGGTTCCGGTTTAGCCTCTCACACGTATGCCAATAACACGGACTGGGTGATCACGAACAACAACGTGACCGGTTCCGGTAGCTGGGCCGTGGCCTATCGTGGTCGGATCAAGGAAATCAGTGGGAATGATTTTAC
>JAADFQ010000244.1 GCA_013152835.1 FCB group bacterium | reverse complement strand
GGTCCATGCTGGCCAGTACGCTGGCGATTTCCGGGATTCCTTTCTTTTCCGGTTTCTTGTCCAAGGATGCTATTCTGGCGGGAACCCTGGCCTTTGCCAAGGATCATCCCATACATTTTTTACTTCCCGTATTTGGGTTTGGGGCCGCCATGATCACCGCTTTCTACATGTTCCGCCTGATTTTTCTTACTTTCCATCATCAACCCCGCCATGCAGATGTGTACGACCAGATTCATGAATCACCCTTCGAAATGACACTACCGCTTACGGTTCTGGGAACCGGAAGTCTGTTCATTTTCTATACGTTGCCAAAATTCAATCCTCTGGAAGCCGACGGGTGGTTTCAGCATTTGGTAGTGGCCCGGGATTCGGTTGCCGGCGCACCGGCCGCGCAATTCATCGCCGAACAGATGCACCACGTTCACACGCCAACGGTAATTCTGAGCGTCCTGGTGGCCGGGTTGGGAATCCTCGGGGCCTGGTTGATTTACGGGAAAAAATCTGTTTCCGCCGAAGCGTTGGCCCAGCGTTTTCCAATATTGCATGCCTTATCGTACAATAAATTTTACGTAGATGAAATCTACGATCGATTTTTATACCAGCCGGTTCTTCGTTTGGCGGACTGGATTGCCTGGTTGGACTGGGACTGGTATGATAAAAAAATTATCGACGGATTTGGCCGGTGGACGGATTGGCTTTCCCGATGGGTCGGTAAAGCGGATTACGACGGGCTAGATCAGGGATTGGTAGACGGCCTTGGTCGTGGTTTCCGCAGTCTGGGCGGCGGATTGCAACGCGTTCAAACCGGACGGTTACAGAATTACATCCTGCTGGCGACGGCGGGAGTTATCATCATCATTTTGAGTCAGGTGTTTTAACTGACGATTAACCCATCGATGAAGGTGTAAGATGGAAGCACATATTTTAAGTTGGTTGATCTGGTTGCCGGTGGCAGGAATTGTCGCCTTAACCCTGGTGCCTCGTGAGCAGAAAGATGTGATCAAGGTGATCGCTGCGGTAGCGACCGGCCTGCAACTCTGGGTGGCCGTCATCTTGCTGATGAAATATGACAGCGCAGTAGGGACCTACCAGTTTCTGGAAAAGGCGGCCTGGATACCCTCCTTTAATATTCATTACACTCTGGGTGTGGACGGACTCAGTCTGCCCATGGTAATCCTGACGCCTTTATTATCCTTCCTGGCTGTTTTTGTCAGTTGGAAAATAGAGAAAGCTACCAAAGGGTATTTCGCATTATTCCTGCTCCTGGATACGGGCATGATCGGTGTTTTCCTGGCCCTGGATTTCTTCCTGTTTTACGTCTTCTGGGAAGTGATGCTCCTGCCCATGTATTTCCTGATCGGAATGTGGGGCGGACCGCAGCGCGAATATGCGGCTATAAAATTCTTTTTATATACCCTGGTAGGAAGTGTCCTCATGTTGATTGCCATGCTGGCATTATACTTTACCAGCGGGGAAACCTTTGATCTCATCACCCTTTCCCAGACCGCTCCGGAACAGTTACAGGGCGTGACCTGGTGGGGTTTTTCAGCCATAAGGGTTATTTGGATCATGCTCTTTATCGGGTTTGCGATTAAAGTTCCCATATTCCCGCTCCATACCTGGCTGCCCCTGGCTCATGTGGAAGCACCCACGGCTATTTCGGTGATTCTGGCCGGAATTCTCCTGAAAATGGGACTTTACGGTATGTTGCGTATAAATTATGGTTTATTGCCGGAAGCGGTGTGGTGGTTTGCCGGGACACTGGCCGTACTGGGATTAATCAATATTATCTGGGGTGCGCTTTGCGCCCTGGCGCAAAAAGATTTGAAGAAACTGGTGGCCTATTCCAGTATTAATCACATGGGATATGCCCTGCTGGGAATGGCGGCGGTTGTGGCTGCCGGAGCGGCGAACGGAGAAAATATTCTGTCGGCACAGGCGGGACTCAGCGGCGCCGTCTTTCAAATGTTTAACCACGGTACCATTTCGGCTATGCTCTTTATCTTAGTTGGCGTTTTGTACGACCGGGCCCACCATCGGGATATCGATGGGTTCGGTGGCTTGGCCAAACAGATGCCCATCTATGCCGGGATTACCATGGTGGCCTTTTTTGCCGGATTGGGGCTTCCGGGTATGTCCGGGTTCGTGAGTGAATTCCTATCCTTTGTAGGTGCCTTCCCGGTGTTTAAGGTGATTGTGGTGCTCTCCACGCTCGGTATTCTGCTGAATGCCGCCTACTTCCTGCGGGCCTATTTAAAGATTTTCTTCGGTCCGCTCAATGAAAAGTACGCTGATATTCAGGATATTAATGGTCGTGAACTTTTCATTGTGATTCCTTTGGCCGTCATCACCATCGGACTTGGTGTATATCCCAGTCCCTTCCTGAATATGATTAAAGCCACCTTGAATGACCTCATAACTCATATCGTTCAATTAGGAGGGGCTTTTTAATCCCCGTTACGGATGAATAATCTTCAAAGTTTACCGCTGTTTCTTCCCGAATGGGGCCTGCTGGCCACCATCCTGATCGTGATCCTGGTGGATATAATTCAATTTCACCGGAATGACCGGATTGCCGGTCGATGGCTCTTGTGGGGTTTACTGATTACGTTTGGTCTGATCCTTTTTCAGGGACAGATCCGGATCACATCCCTGTTTTTGAATTCCCTGGCCCTGGACCCCTTCGGAACGTTTTTCAAAATTCTGTTACTGGTATCCACCTTCCTGGTCGTTGTTGTCGCCCGGTTGAGTCGCGAATTGTCGGAAGTTCGCATGGGGGAATTTTATATGCTCATTAGCATTATGCTTTTGGGAATGTTCCTGATGGTTTCAGCGATTGATATCATCATGGTTTACTTGTCGATCGAAGTGGTTTCCCTGTCATCCTTCGTCTTGTCCGGATATTTAAAAAACAGTAAACGTTCCAATGAATCGGCCCTGAAATATGTGATTTACGGTGCTTTTTCTTCCGGCCTGATGTTGTTCGGACTGAGCTATTTATACGGGCTTACGGGATCGACTAAATATTATCAGATTGCCGCCCAGCTCCAGCACCTGGACCCGGCGGGATACGGAGCCCTGATTCTAGCCATGATTCTTATCCTGGCCGGATTCGGATATAAAATTTCCGCCGTACCCTTCCATTTTTGGACGCCGGATGTTTATGAAGGCGCTCCCACAACGATCACCGCCTATTTGTCCGTGGCGCCGAAAGCCGCCGGATTTGCGATCCTGATTCGGTTTTTCCATGATGTATTCATGCTTCCCCAGGATGCGGGTATGCAGTGGAAGGCCCTGGCTGGTCTGCCCTGGCCCCAACTCCTGGCCGTGCTATCGGTAGTGACCATGACCCTGGGAAATCTGGTGGCGCTGAAACAGACCAGTATCAAGCGGATGCTGGCTTATTCCAGTATTGCCCATGCCGGATATATGCTGATGGCGATTCCAGTCCTGTCCCGCGATGGCATTTTCGGGATTATGATTTATCTGGTCATGTATCTGCTGATGAATCTGGGCGCCTTTTTTGTGGTTATTTTTGTTGAAAACCGACTGAACAGTGAACAATTTGAAGACTATTACGGACTGGGCTGGAAAATTCCCTACCTTGGGGTTGTGATGAGTCTGTTTATGATTTCCCTCACCGGTCTTCCGCCTACGGCCGGATTCATCGGAAAATTCTATGTATTCGCCGCCGTTATCAAGGCCGGTCCGGCCTGGTATTGGTTGGCTTTTTTCGGGATCCTCAACAGTGTTATTTCCCTGTACTATTATTTACGGGTCGTCCGGATGATGTACCTGAAAGGAGAACGGGCGGAAGTATTGGAATCGCCAGGCCGCTGTTTTAACGTTATTCTCACGGCTCTGGCCGTACCGACCCTGGTCCTGGGAATTTACTGGGCACCGGTAGCCGAATGGGTCCGGCAGTCCCTGTTATTTTTCACACAATAACCATGTTTCATTAACCGAAAATAATCGCTTATGGCACACATCGTAATAAAAAAAGGTCATACAATCCGTATTTCAGGACAACCGCGGAAGGAAATTGAAATTCTTTCACCTCCGGGTTCAGTGGCGCTGACACCATCTCAGTTTCGCTATGTAAAACCGAAACTATTAGTCCGGGAAGGCGACTCAGTACGCCGGGGAGACCCGCTGTTTTTCGATAAACTGGAAACCCGGGTCCGGTGGGCTTCGCCTGGGGGTGGAACAGTCTCCCGGATAGTGTATGGTCCCCGCCGTCGCCTGGATGCAGTTATTATTGAACTGGAAAAGGATGAGTCAGTGGTGACGGGTCCGGCATTTGATGCCGATAAATTAACCTCTCTGGGTCGGGACCGGGTTATTTCAACGCTCCTGGAGGCGGGTTGCTGGCCTCTCCTCCGGCAACGTCCGTTTACCAAGATTGCTTCCCCGGATGACACACCAAAATCGATTTTTGTTTCTGTGGCTCCAACGGCACCTTTAAGTCCGGACAGCGATATTGTTATTCAGGGACGGGAAGCTGATTTTCAGGCCGGGCTGGATGTGCTCACTAATTTAACTGCCGGAAAAGTCCATTTGGTTCGTTCCCAGTTATCTACTGCTGCTATTTTTTCCCAGGCGAAAAATGTGGAACTACACACGGTGGAAGGACCGCATCCGGCAGGCAATGTGGGCGTGCAGATTCATCATATTGATCCGATTAAACCGGGAGATGTGGTCTGGACGGTTACCTTACAGCACGTTATTCTTCTGGGGCATCTTTTCCTCTCCGGTCAGGTTGATCCGGAAATTGTAATCACCCTTGGCGGACCGGGTGCCTCCGATCCGGTGCATGTAAAAACAAGAATGGGGCTTCCGATTTCCACGCTGACCGATGGCCGTCTTAAAACGGGTGAACAGCGCTTGATCAGCGGGGATCCCCTCACCGGGACCGCCAAGGATTCCGATCAATTTCTGAATTACTACGATTTCGCCCTTACGGTACTTCCGGTGAGTCATGAACGTCCATTTTTCGGCTGGCTGCGTTGGGGGTCTCCCGCAACCAAATATACTCTGACCGGTGCGTATCGGAGTAATCGTCAGGGAACGTATGAATTTTCCACCCTGCAAAACGGGGATCCGCGGGCCCTGGTTCCCATCGGCGCCTGGGAAAAGGTGCTGCCGATGAATATTTGGCCCAACCCGTTATTTCGCGCCATCCTGGCCAATGACGTGGAAGAAATGGAAAACCTGGGGTTACTGGAACTGGATGAGGAGGACGTGGCGCTCTGCAGTTTTGCCTGTCCCAGTAAAATCGATTTGGGTGCGACTGTCCGTAAAGGGCTGGACGTATTATTTAAGGAAGGTTAAACCATGGGTATGCTGAAAAATGTAATGACAGCGATGCGACCGACCTTTCAGGCCGGGGGAAAGTTGGAAAAGTTACTTCCCATCTATGAAGCGTTCGATACGATTTTATTTTCTACCGACCGGCAAACCGATTCCGGTCCTCATATTCGTGACAGCATAGATTTGAAGCGGGTTATGATCATCGTCGTGCTGGCCTTAATACCGGCGACGGTGTTCGGGATGATCAATATCGGGTATCAGGAAGCTCTGGCACAGGGACTGAGCCGGTCCTGGGGAGCCAATCTGGCTGCCGGTGCGCGGGTATTTATTCCTCTGCTTCTGGTGGCCTATGCAGTGGGCGGTTTTTGGGAATTCCTGTTTGCCGTGATACGAAAGCAGGAAGTGGACGAAGGTTTTCTGGTCACGGGACTACTGATACCATTGATCATGCCTCCGACACTACCACTATGGCAGTTGGTTATGGCCACAACGTTTGGAACGGTAATCGGAAAAATGATTTTTGGCGGGACAGGAAAAAATATATTCAACCCGGCGCTCACCGCCCGGGCGTTTATTTTCTTTGCTTATCCTGGAAATATCTCCGGCGACAAGGTGTGGTTGCTGGGGCCGGATGGCTATTCGGGAGCCACGGCGCTGTCCATACCGGCGACCGTTCCCGGTGAGCACGCTGTTCGATTGCTGAATTCGGTTCAGCAGTTCGATTTTTCCTGGACCAATATGTTTATGGGCTGGATTCCCGGATCGATTGGCGAAACCAGTAAACTGATGATATTAATCGGAGCATTCATTCTCATTGTCACCCGCATCGGTTCCTGGCGAATTATGCTGGGTGCTGTACTAGGCGCTGTTTTCACCGCCAGTCTGACCAATGTCTTCAGCAGTTACTCCACCAATACCATGTTGACCATTCCACCCCACTATCATCTGGTTATGGGCGGATTTTTATTTGCTGCCGTATTTATGGCAACCGATCCCGTATCCGGCAGTTACACTGATCGCGGGCGATGGATTTATGGTTTCATGATTGGTCTTTTAACGGTCACGATTCGCGCCGTAAATCCGGCTTATCCTGAAGGAGCCATGTTATCCGTGCTGCTAATGAATGCATTTTCCCCGCTGATTGATTATTATGTGGTGAAAGGCCACATGAAAAGGAGGATTGCCCATTATGCGAAGTAATGCCTATACCCTGACGTTCACAACCCTGGTGACCGTTATTCTGGGATTACTGGTGTCGGTGGCGGCAACATCTCTGAAAGACCGGCAACAGTTAAATGTGGAAATCGATATGAAGCGGAATATCCTCCAATCCCTGCATATTCCTGAAGATCATTCCATCAAATTGAGCGAAGAGGAAATCCTGAAGTCTTTTAAATCCATGATCAAAGAAGTTCATATCAATGCCTCTGGCGAAGAAGACCCGAATGGAGAACTTACTATCTATGAAAAGATAATGGATGGCAGGATCGAAGGGTACGCTTTTCCCATTTCCGGGAAAGGACTCTGGTCAACTATCTACGGATATTTAGCGATGAAACCGGATGGAAAAACCGTCTTGGGGATTACTTTCTACAAGCATGGTGAAACACCCGGTCTCGGAGGTGAAATCGAAAAGGAATGGTTCACGTCTAACTTTATTGGGAAACAGATTGTGGATGAGAATGATCAGTTAACCAGTATCCAGATTATTAAAGGTAAAGTCGATCCCACCAGAAAAGATGCGATCCATCAGGTAGATGGTATCTCCGGTGCGACCATGACCGGTCGCGGAGTTACAGCCTTTCTGGCACAGGATTTAAAAACGTATGATCCGTTTTTCAGGAAAATTCGGAAAGGGCAGCAGCCATGAGTATTATGAGTCGGAAATCCCAGCAGGTTCTGGTCGATCCGTTGGTGTCCAACAATCCCATCGCGGCTCAGATTCTTGGTATTTGTTCCGCGCTGGCGGTGACGGTCAAAATGCAAACATCTATCGTCATGGCGCTGGCGGTGATTTTTGTCTTGACACTTTCCAACACGATTATTTCAATGCTACGAAATTGGATTCCGGGGAAAGTCCGGATCATTGTACAATTGACCATTATCGCTTCGTTGGTGATTATTGCGGATCAGATTTTACGCGCCTATCTGTATGACATCAGCAAACAGTTATCCGTATTTGTGGGCTTGATCATAACCAACTGCATTCTCATGGGACGGGCAGAGGCCTTTGCCATGCAGAACCCTCCCGGCCCCTCATTTCTGGACGGATTGGGAAATGGATTGGGGTACGGATTAATCCTGGTGATTGTATCTGTTTTCCGGGAATTATTCGGTAGCGGTTCCCTGATGGGTTTCCAGATTATTCCGGACTCCTTTTATGCCGCCGGCTATCAGAATATGGGTTTATTGGTGTTATCTCCGGGAGCCTTTATTATCATGGGTTTAATTATTTGGGTTCAGCGCAGTGTGACCAAGGTAGAGGAGGCCTGAGATGCTGGAACATTATCTTTCGCTCGTTGTCAAATCCATTTTTATCCAGAATATTCTCCTGGCTTATTTTCTGGGGATGTGCTCATTCCTGGCCATTTCCAAGAAAGTGGATACCTCCGTGGGACTGGGTATGGCGGTTACCTTTGTACTGACGATAACAGCACCGGTGAACTGGGCTCTCTACCACTATTTTCTGGGTAAAGGTGCCCTGGCTTGGGCCGGCCTTCCGGATGTGGATCTGAACTATCTGGAATACATTGTTTTTATTGCCACCATTGCAGCAATGGTGCAACTGGTGGAAATGATTCTGGATAAATTTGCCCCGGCGCTGTATCAGAGCCTGGGAATCTTTCTACCACTAATTGCCGTCAATTGCGCTATTCTGGGCGGATCGCTATTTTTAGTAGAGCGGAATTATACTCTGGGTGAATCCACCGTATTCGGATTTGGTGCCGGTATGGGATGGTTTCTGGCGATTGCATCCATGGCCGCCATTCGGCATAAACTGCGGTATTCCGATGTGCCCCCGGGACTGCGAGGGCTGGGAATCACTATGTTATTAACCGGATTACTATCCATGGCCTTCATGGCCTTCTCTGGAATCGATTTATAGGGGATCTTATGGTTACTGCAATCAGTGGCATCATTGTTTTTACCGGAATAATCCTGATTCTGGTTTTACTGCTCAATTATGCCGAGAAAAAACTTCTGCCCCAGGGAGAAGTGACCATCGAAATCAATGGTAAAGAGGGCAAGTCGATACAAACCAATCCCGGCGGCACGTTACTTACAACCCTGGCGCGAAAAAATATATTTCTTCCTTCGGCCTGTGGTGGTGGCGGAACCTGCGCCATGTGCCGTTGTCAGATATTGGAGGGTGGCGGAGATATTTTGCCCACCGAGACCAATCATATCAACCGAAAACAGGCCAAGGATCACTGGCGACTGGCCTGCCAGGTCAAGGTAAAAGAAGATATGAAAATTCAGGTTCCGGATGAGATTTTCAATATTCGGAAATGGGAATGTACCGTCCGGTCCAATTCAAATGTGGCTACCTTTATTAAAGAACTGGTGTTGGAACTGCCTCCCGGTGAAAATCTCAATTTCCGTGCCGGAGGGTATATTCAAATCGATATTCCGCCGTATAAACTGGATTATACCAGTTTTGATGTAGAAGCCGAATATAAAGATGCCTGGGATAAATTTAATCTCTGGCAATATCATGCGGAAAATGACGAAACTATATTCCGTGCCTATTCCATGGCCAATCATCCGGCGGAAGGCAATATTGTTATGCTCAATGTGCGGATAGCTTCGCCGCCACCCTGGGCCCCTGATGCGCCTCCGGGAATCGCATCATCCTATATTTTCAATTTAAAACCTGGCGATAAAGTGGTGATTTCCGGTCCTTACGGCGAATTCTTTGCCAAGGAAACCGATCGTGAAATGCTGTACATCGGCGGCGGCGCCGGTATGGCCCCCATGCGCAGCCATCTATTTGATCTTCTGAAAACCAAACGAACCACGCGGAAAGTGAGTTTCTGGTATGGCGCCCGATCGCTCAGGGAAATGTTCTACGATGATGATTTTAAAAGTCTGGTAAAGGAATTCCCGAACTTTTCCTATACCGTGGCCCTTTCCGAACCCCAGCCGGAGGATAACTGGACCGGTCCCACCGGTTTTATCCATCAGGTCGTGTTGGATGAATATTTAAGTAAACACGAAGATCCGACCGAGATCGAATATTACATGTGCGGCCCGCCACCCATGATTGCGGCCGTGAATAAAATGCTCTATGATCTGGGGGTGGAGCCGGAAATGATTGCTTATGACAATTTCGGATAATCTTCGACCGATTCTGAATAAAAAAGCCCGACATCTGTTGGGCTTTTTTTACATAATCGTTTTTGGTATTCAGTGTTCTCCGCAATCGGACTGGGTCGCTTTTCATGGAACTACGATGGGGACCACCTATTCCATTACGATTGAAAGTAAAGGCACTACAACAGCATCCGCTATCCAACGGGGAATAGATTCGGTGCTGACCGAAATCAATCGCCAGATGTCCACCTATATCCCCACCAGCGAAATCTCTTCCTTTAATGCTCTGCCACCGGGCGATACGTTGATTATTTCGGAGGAGTTTGCCCAAGTTCTGGATATTTCCAGGACGGTATGGGAGTTAACCGGCGGTGCGTTTGATGTTACCGTGTATCCGCTGGTAAAATTATGGGGTTTTGGTCCGGAAGCGGATCCAGCCTGGCATCCACCAACAGGAGACAGGATCGAAGCGGTTCGCTCCCGGATAGGTTTCTCCAATATCTGGTTATCTCCGAATCGGGAACTTACAAAACGCCTGGCGGGGATATCCTTGGATCTCAATGCCGTGGCGAAAGGCTTTGGGGTAGACCAGGTCGCGCGTTATCTGGAAGGGGCGGGCATTTCCAATTATTTAGTTGAAATTGGCGGTGAGGTCCGTTGCCGGGGAACCAATCGCCAGGGGAAACGCTGGTCGGTGGGCATTGATCGTCCGGCGGAAGGATCGGTACCTGGTGAGGCGCTGGAATCGGTGCTGCAAATTAAGAATCGTGCCGTAGCAACCAGCGGGGATTACCGGTCATTTCATAAATATAAAGGTCAGTACTATTCTCACGCGATCGATCCGCGAAATGGATTTCCGACAAAAAGCGGCGTCGCCTCGGCAACCGTAGTTGCTCCAACCTGTGCTTTTGCCGATGCGCTGGCAACGGCGATGATGATTTTGGGGGAAGAGGAGGGGCTTCGTCTGGCGGAATCATTGACCGATGTTGAAATTCTATTGATTCAGCGTATCGGCAACGGAGAATTCCGGGAACGGATGAGTTCCGGAATGAAACGGTTACTTCGGTAGACTGACCGGAACCGGCTTTTGATGACAGGCGTGATTTCCCGTACACACTTCACAACCACTGTCGCCGCCACAGGAACCCTGAAGAGGGTGGTGTCCGAACAGGACACCGATCGCCATGCCGCCAATCGCCAGGAGTAAAACCAGTATGGAAAGTAAGATCTGCATACCTAAAGTTACGAAGGATCGAAAGATGAGTTCCAATATTCTTGAAAATCCTTCATGATTCGGACGGTTATCCCTTAACTTTCTGTCTTAATTTTTTAACCCTGAGAGGAAGAATATGATTCGGATGATTTCTCGAGCCTTTAGCTGGAAAACGATGATGGCTGTACTGGTGCTGGTCCCGGCGGGTTTGCTGGCCAATTCAGGGGGAGCGGAAATTCAACATGCAGCTCCTCATCTGGATGGATCAAGCTTATCCATTTTCTGGGCCATTCCTTTCGCTGGAATTCTACTTTCCATTGCCGTGTTTCCCCTGGTTGCATCGGAATTCTGGCATCATCATTATGGAAAGGTGTCGGCTTTTTGGGCCCTGGTACTCCTGATCCCGTTCTTTTTCATCGAGGGTGCTTCGGTTACCGTATTTGAAGTTTTACATGTGTCATTATTGGAATATATTCCTTTCATAATTTTACTTTTAGCTCTTTTCACAATTTCCGGAGGAATCCGGCTCCGCGGGCAACTGGTCGGATCACCGGGAATTAATCTGGTTTTCCTGATCATTGGAACCGTTTTGGCGAGCTGGATGGGAACAACCGGAGCCGCCATGTTACTGATTCGTCCCTTGCTGAAAGCCAATGCCTGGAGGAAACGCAAGGTTCACGTGGTCGCATTTTTTATTTTTCTGGTGGCTAATATCGGTGGTTCCCTGACTCCCCTGGGCGATCCGCCTCTGTTTCTTGGATTTCTAAAAGGCGTCCATTTTTTCTGGACTACTACGGCTCTTCTTAAACCCATGTTATTAGCCGTCGGCATATTGCTGACTATTTTTTACGTTATGGATACCCTGGCATATCGCAAGGAAGATCCGGCCAATATGCCGGAAAAGGATTCGTCTCAGAAAATCGGTGTGGAAGGCGGAATCAATTTTCTGCTCCTGGCTGGTGTAGTGTTAGCGGTGTTGATGAGTGGTTTCTGGTCGCCGGATGTAAAATTCAATATTTACCATGTTGAGATGGAACTTCAGAATTTTACCCGTGATCTGCTTCTCTTGCTGCTTACCGTTATCAGTATGAAAATCACATCTCAAAAGGTCCGTCAGGCCAATGATTTTAACTGGTTCCCAATTGTGGAAGTAGCCAAATTATTTGCCGGAATATTTGTTACGATCATTCCGGCAATCGCCATTTTAAAGGCCGGTACCCATGGAGCCCTGGCTAATATCATTAATTTGGTTTCGCATAACGGTGAGCCGGTAAATACCATGTATTTCTGGCTGACCGGAAGCTTGTCCAGCTTCCTGGATAATGCTCCGACCTATCTGGTGTTTTTTAATTCCGCCGGTGGCGATCCGATTCAATTAATGGAAGTTTTTCCCCAGACCCTGATAGCTATTTCATGTGGAGCAGTCTTTATGGGCGCCAATACCTACATCGGAAATGCCCCCAACTTCATGGTCAAATCCATCTCCGAACAGTCCGGTGTGGAAATGCCCAGTTTCTTCGGATATATCTTTAAATATTCGCTGCCTATTCTTATCCCTACCTTTATTGTGATCAGCCTGGTTTTCTTTTAATGCGAATCAGCCGGGTTACGACGAAAAAAGGAGATTCGGGAACCAGTC
>JAADFQ010000243.1 GCA_013152835.1 FCB group bacterium | reverse complement strand
TATATGGCTATATGAATATTTTTCGTTGATGGTAGGTCAAAACAAATAGTGGTGCGTGTGTTAAACGGATTTGGATAATTCTGATAGAGAAATATCTTCTCTGGTAACACTACAGGCGGTACGACTGTTTTAGTTAATTTTAGTACGCCGCCGCCCTTGGTTCCTAAAAACACATGATTTCTGAATATCTCCAGGTTGGTAATATTCATAGTTAGAGAGGAATCATAAATGGATTCCCACCGCGAGGATTGAGAAGTTCGAAAAAATAATCCATTTGCGTGGCGTTCACGGAGACTAAATGAACTTTTACTGGCAAAAAGCGTGTCTTGTTTTCTAATAATATCCGTTACAACTGAATTGGATGGCCAAATTTCCATCGGATACCAAGTTTCACCTAAATCCTCACTATAGTAAATTAAACTGACCGAACCGTTTAATACATAAAAGGTGGAATCGACAACAACGATTTTCTTGGTGGTTAAAAAATCAAACGGAGGGATTTCTTTCCAGTTCTCGCCATTATCGTGGCTCAGAAAAAAATCATTACCTGACGTGCCGGTAAGGATCGTGCTTCCAATACACGCAGTGGTAACTACTTTTCTATTTTCATGAGCTGGTAACCGGGTCCAAATATTTCCGTAAATACTTCTATAAAATCCATATTGGTTGGAAATATGATTTCCCATAAAGAGGTAAGTCCCATTGGTGATTAAACAAAAAGGAGTCCCGAAATCGACAGCGACAGGTTCCCAGTTATCCCCGTAATCGTCACTTTTGAATAAAGAATGAAAGGAGTAAGAGTTATAGTGCCCACCGGTTGCGGCAAACATGATTCCCCTATGAATGACAATACTCTTGATATCCCAGGTGGTTAACCCCGTATTGCAGAACTGCCAATGAAGTCCGTCTGAAGTTCGGTAGATCCCTTGACCCATGGTTCCTGCAAATAAATACCCGCCATATTCTATTAACGCAGTAATCGTACTTGCGATTCTTGAGGTGTTGATTTCGTCCCAATTTTGCCCCCCATCAATACTGCGTATCAACCCCTGATAGGAACCTAAATAAGTAATAGTCTGGGTACTTCCGCAGGACGTGAAATATTTTATTAGCTGGTTAGGATGCAGGGTTGTCCACGATGATCCTTTATCTGAGCTGAAGAAAGGGTTTTTATGCATTACGGCGCAGAATAAACCAAACTGATTTGCCGTAAACGTGGTAATATGTTGATACTGATTGCCACAGGGTGAGGTCGAACCCTCGGGAAACTGCCAGGAATATCCGTAATCTGAGCTAACGATAATTCGATCTGAAATTAAATCCGCGGCATATACATTTTGACTGGTTGCAACAAGATTATATAGATACAAGTTTTCAGATTCCTGATCAAATTTTAACCAACTATCCCCCAGATTGGCAGAGGCATAGACACCACGAGAATGACTTCCATAGGCAATCGCAAGGAACGTGGAATCTGTTGAAATAAGACCACGGACATCTCGGTTGTAGATACCGTTATTAGATTCAACCCAGGTAGCGCCCCAATCATTGGTCTTGAAAAGACCGTAATCACGGGTTCCGATCATAATCGTCGTATCAATCGCGGCTAACCCCGAAATATGTATAAAGCCGGTTAGACTGTCTGAGATCTGAATCCAGGTATTTCCTCTATCTTTAGACATCCACACTTTATCGTATTGTGTGGCCGCAATCCAACGTCCCGTAACCGAAATAGTTTTTATCACATTTTCAGAAGCTAATCCTCCAAAAAACCAACTTTCGCCGGAATCGGGACTGACCCAAACACCACTGCGTCCACTCACAAAAAGGGTGTCGTTTATAATTTCAATAGAATTTGATATTCCGCCATACATTCCCTCCGTCGGCACTATCTGTAAATCCTGCGCGAACGATAAAACCTGAAATAAACCTATAAGCATTGCTGGTTTTAACTGATACAATTTCATCTATTAAATTAATAAGGAGAGAGAACAATTGTGAATGAATCATAGGGACTGAATTCTGATATGCACATGATCCCATATTGAACTATGTATCGCTGTCCATGAGACTGAACATCCTCACCGCTGGTTCCAATGTCATTGATTGCTCGGTGACCTGGAAGGTCGTGTGTGAAAAAACAGCGGCAACGATCGTTCAAACCTTGGTATCTTCTTCTGGAGTGGAATTGGATATGGTTTATGGGAAACAGATATAATAATGGTTACAGCAGTTGGTAAATTCTGTATTGAGAAGTTAAGGCGAGCACTAAAGACACCGTTATAGGGAGATCTCGATCAATCTGTAGTAATAATTCGGAATGATTACGGGCGATGCAATGACTGGGAATAAACAGGATTATAAAAATAACAGCAAGACTGTGAGCCTGGAACTGGCCGGGAAGATCAGGCAATTAATTGTCCAGTCCAGGAAAAACCTTGCTATCCAGGTCAATCATGCGCTCACGCAATTATGTTGGCAGATTGGTTATACTATTCATGAAAACCTGTCCCTCCTAAAAATTAAATCCGGACTCCAAAAAGGCGGCAAATTGCCCGCGGTAGTTGTCCAACAGAAGTTTTCTGTTCTTTTGTCCCGGATACAAAAGAACAAAAAAAATCGGGCTGTGGAACTGGCGGCGGAATAATGAGGGCCTGCCCTGAGATCTGCCAAGCGAAGACGGAGCGTAGCTTGGTTCGTCCCATTGATTCCGAGGTAAGGAATTACATGATGAGGGTATTGCTAATATCCATCGGATTAATCCGTTTGCATCCGGAAGAAATATTACCTGGAAAAGAGGTGGGATTTTTCCAACGCTTGGCTTTAAACTTCAGGCCCTAATATTTCCCAAAGATTGAGCAATTTTTTGATTCAAAAATATCTACCCACACCCCGAATGAACTGGAGGTATGTCCGGCTGTCAGTGATTATTCTGAGTTCGGCCCTGCTCATATCGACGTGTGAAAAACCAACGACAAGTTCCGATGCCGATGATTCGGGACTTACTAATACGTTGAACGATAATGCGGTCGGGAGCGGTACCGAAGGGCCGGTCCATGATTATTTCTATGATTTTGAATCGGATGTGAATGCGGAATTCTATCGGTTCGGGAATTCGCGATTTGATTTCTCCTATGCGGAATATCTGGCTTTATTCAACCGGGAACCGGATCGCCTGACGTTTCATACTTTTCCTGATTATCTCCTGGATATTACCGCAGACGATATCGGATCGGATGTGACCACACGGGTGCTGGTGGATTCCCTCACTCAATTCGGGGTAATCCTGGAAGATTCGGTGAGTCTGTTTTCCAGTCAGTTCAAGAATGTGGAAAGTATGACCTGGGAATTTGATGCCCAGCCGAAACTGCAACGGTATAAACCGAATAATTCGGACTGGATTTATTCCGATACGACCATTAACTATAAAGATACCCTGGATTGGCTGGTCTATGCCGCCGTTCAGGATACAATCAATCCCAGCGGACTGACCTTTGTGGATCAAAGTGAATGGGTGGATTCGACCTATTTTCTCCATGAGCCGGCACAAAAAATTTATACCAAGACGTTTCAGTTTATCCGAAAAGTCATCGGGAGCGATTCGTTGATGTTTCGCGTCAATACCGACTGTAACGGGAACGGGCAGTGGGACGATGCGGAAACGGTGGATATTGGAAACGGCATCTGGGACCCGGAAGAACCCTATTATGATATTGACGGCGACGGTACCTATGATCTGAATGAGCCCTACCGTGATTGCAATTGCAATAAAAGACATGATGACGCGGAGGCCTTCGTGGATAGCGACGGGGATGGCATCTACGATGTGGGAGAGTCCTTTACCGATGTGGGCAATGATAGTATTGATGTAGCGGAAAGTTATACGGATCTGGATCGGGACGGCATTCCTGATCCCGACGAACTGTTTATTCTTCAGGAAATCCCCAATCAATTGCTGGTGTCGTATGATCAGTATCCCGATTTGAATCAGTACCGCGTTTTGATAAATATTTATCCCGGTGATTCACTTATTACCCGCAACGGAATTGTTTATCATGATATTTTAAAGGAAGTCCCCGGGACAGAGACCGTTTCCCGCCCGGTGAACGATGTGGACACATTGATTACGCTGTATACAAACCGGGTTATCGAACATCTGGATGAAGTGGTAAACGTGAGTGATTATTTCATCACCAAAACCGAATGGAGCGGGACCGATGCCTCCAGCGGCGGATCAACCTACCGTGATTATGATTATCTGCTGTTCAAACAGGACGATAATATCTATAAACTAACCCATCCCAGTTATTTCAAACCGCCCGGATTCGCAGGATTTAATTTTTTAACCTGGTTCACCGGGAACTGGTCCTCAGATGATTTTGAGGAGGGCTTCTGGTTTGAAAAACATCCGGTGGAAGAAATTCTGTATTATACACCGAACGGATTGCTGCGGGATGGGGAACGGGTCGAGACCGATACGACCGTCGTCACGCCCGTGGCCATTTATCAAATCCGGAATTCATTCGCTGTTGATGCGGATGAAGTCACCGTTCCTGCGAAAAAAGTGACCGGATTCCTCAATGGTCAGGGTTCCATTACCTGTTATGCAGACACAACCCAAATCGTTTCCGATTATGATGAATGTCCATCGATGGACACGACCTTTACGGATTGTTTCCGGATTACCAGGGAAATGCGCATGACCATGGTGGGCAGCGCTGTGGAATATGGTGAACGGGATATTACCTGGCTGGTAAAAAATTACGGTATTGTACGGGACGAGGTCTATGTACGCTGGAGCGAACAACCGGAAACAGAAGAACAGTGGTTTGGCTATTCCAAATGGGAATTGCGAAAATATCAGGAATCTTCCCGATCCAATACCCTGTTGGGTCGGATGGTAAATCCGGCACATACGGTAAAATTATCCCGTTTGGAGGATGAACCCGGCCTGGGGAATGATCCTTACCAGGTGACCCGGACGGCAGGACTGCAACGCATCGGCAAACGGGGAGAAGAATGAGAATGGCCTACCGGATTTTCCATCGATTCGTTGAATCGCTTATTTTAATATTCGTTACGAGCGCCTTGCTCTGGGCCGGGACCGATGGAACGATCCGGGGCCAGGTGAAGGATATGGACGGTAACGGATTACCGGGAGCCCAGGTATTTATCCAGGCCCTTGGGGTGGGAGCCGTGGCGGATGTGGAAGGGAATTATATAATTCTGAATATCCCCGTGGGAACCTATGACGTTACGGTGATGATGATCGGGTACCAGACTCAGGTCCGGAAAAATGTGGAAGTCATCATGGATAAAACCCTGTGGCTGAATTTCAACCTCCCGGTGGCGGCAATTGAGGGCGAGGCCGTGGAAGTTGTAGGACAGAAGGAAATGGTTGAAAAGGGTTCTACGGCAAAGAAAATTACGGTTGACCAGGAAGCCGTGGAATCCCTGCCGATTCGGGATGTGACCGAACTGTATGCCCTGCAATCCGGTGTCGTAAAGGTGGAAAGCCGGAACCAGGGAATTCCGGATCACGAAGCGCGCGGTTTGGAAGAGGTTCACGTGCGGGGAGGCCGGTCCGGCGAAATCGCTTACATGATCGACGGGCTCTATATCCGCAATCCCATTTTCGGAGGTATCGGGAATGGTACACGACTGAATTTATTTGCGGTCAAGGAATTTGACTGGCAACCGGGCGGTTTTAATGCGGAATACGGCGATGCCATGTCCGCGGTTTCCAATATGCACACGAACCTGGGCGGCGATGAATTCCAATACAAATTCAAATATGAATCCAGCATGGCCGGCGCTGCCATGGGCTCCAAATTTGATGATCTCCGGGGATATAATGATTATAATTTAGCCTTTGGTGGCAGTGTTCCCGGTCTGTCCAAGTTCAAATACTGGCTTTCCGGTCAATATACCGACCGTAAGAATTACCGCGTTTTCAAATTTGATGATCTGTTTTTTGTGAACGATCCTAAGGATCCGTTTCAGAACGCTAACCGGGAAAAGATGGTGCAACCCTGGGATAACCAGGGTGGCTTCCGGGGCTTTGGTTTTGATCGCACCTGGGACGTATTCACGAAATTGGGATACAATCCCACGAATCGGATCCGGATGAATGTTTCTTACTGGCAGGTTGGCGCTCACCGGAAAGGGTTTAATCCCCGATATCTGTACTGGGACGCCGGGCAGAATGAATTATTCCGGGATACCTATCGATATACGTTTGAGTTAAATCAATCCATAACCAGTTCCATTTTCTATTCCTTCCGCGTGAGCCGGTTTATTCAGGATCAATTCCAGGGTGTGCGCTGGCGGGATGATGATAAGGATGGTTATCCCAACTGGTTTGAGTATCGGCATCCCGCCGGGCCGGATCGGGCGATTTCCGACCCCTATAACCCGCTGGTGATTCCCTACAGCATTTCGGAAAACGGAGATACGCTTTACTATACGAAAAAAGATGAACTCAGCGGTTGGTATTACGGTGCGACACCGGGATTATATAACTGGGAAGTCGCCGAAGATTTTACCGATGTCAATGGGAACGGTATTTATGATGAAGGCATCGACCGGTTTAATCTAACCACTCAGGATAAAAATAATAATGGAAAGTGGGATGGTCCCGTCCTAACGGAAAAAGCCGTAAAACGAGATGGCAGCTACTGGCTCCTGCCGGAAATGTATGAAGATTATTCTGATTTTGAGGATTACCGGATCGTGGATATGGAGTACAGTCAGGATCCCTGGTGGTCAGAGTTTGTGGGTTCTGCTGCGCCCCGATCCGCCAATCGACCCAATGATGCTTTTTATTATATGCCCAGTGCATTTGGAAACTATGCCTGGAATGAAAGACGCGCATTTGGCGGACATGACCGCTTTTATGGTACGTCCAGGGCGATTACCACGGAGTACCGCACGGATTTCACGGCTCAGGTAACGGACAAATGGAAAGTACGCTCCGGGTTTGACTATAAAACGCATAAGCTGAATTTTTACGAAGTTAAGAATCCCTGGTTGGGACAAGGGGCTTTTATTCAGAGTTTCGCCGAGTATTGGAATGACACGGGACCGGATGGGTTGCTCCCCACCGATGAAGGTTATAACGGTCCCGATCCCGGAGAGGGGAACGGCAAATGGGATCAGGGCGAATCTTTCAGTGATGCCAATGGCAACGGTGTCTGGGATAATTATCGGGAACCGGCCGAATTGTCCATGTATGTCCAGAATACATTCGAAGTTCCCTGGATGGTCATCAATGCCGGTGTCCGGGTGGATATGGTCAATTATCACACCCAGATTTGGGCCGATACTCTGGGGAACTATTCCCCGGGACGTCCCTGGTACTATGCGGACATCGGTGAAGACGGAAAACCCAACACGGGCGATCGCGGCGAAGATGATGACCAGTGGAATTATAATGAACCGGCTTCCGACAGCCCCGGCTTTTCCACTCAGAAAGTCATTTTCACCCCGGCCAATTGGTTCTATAAAATCTCTCCCCGGCTGGGATTCAGCCATGTTATTACCGACCGGTCCACCTTTACTTTCAATTACGGTGTCTATTATCAAACTCCGATTTATCAGAATGTGTATTTGAATACCAATCGCCTGGAAGATCCGGAAACCTTATTTGAAGAAGGCGAAGGAGTATTGGGGAATGCCACGATGAATGCATCCCGCACCCAATCCTACGAATTTGGTTTCAATGTGCAGGTGGGTCGTCACTGGGCTTACACAATCGCCGGCTGGGTGAAAGATATGGATCAATTGGTCACCTATCGGAATAATCGCAGCGGTGTGTACACCTACCAGGTTTTTTCCAACGGTGATTATGGAAGCGCCAAGGGAATCGATTTTACGCTGGAAAACCGGGGTCGGTTTGTGAACGCCATGTTGCAATATACGTATTCAATTGCCAAAGCAAGCAGTGAGCACGATTGGGCCGCGTTGGGTTCGGAAGCGATTGACGCTCCCAGCCAGGAATACCTGATGCCCTATGATCGTCCCCATGACCTGACCCTGTCCATTTATTCGCGACTTCCTTTCGGAATCAAAGCGGCGCTTACAGGCTTTTATCAATCGGGATATCCCTATACACCGTTGAGATACAATGGTAATCAACCGGAGGAAGATACCAAAAACAAATATTCCAAGCGGGCTCCCAGTTATAAAACGATGAATCTTTCTTTGTCCAAATACGTGCCTTTTGCCGATTACCGGGTAACGCTGGGAATGAATGTTTATAATTTATTCAATATAGCCAACGCAGTCGATATCTGGCCGTTGACGGGAAAACCCAACGATCCCGGAGAATATTATACTGATTTTGTCGGCCTACCGGATGCAACGCATGATAAATCAGCTTCCTATTATGATCAGCCCTGGTATTATTCTAATCCTCGAGAAATCAACTTTTTTGTCCGGATAGATTTCAGGTAACCGAAGGCAGCTATGAGAACATTACCAAAAGCAATCAGTTTCACCCTGATGACCATAATGGGGATAGCCGTGGCCTCGGAACCATCGGTTACCGCGAAACCGGGACCACCCTTTACAACGAGTTTCCGTCTGGGAAAAGTTGGCGATTATCCGTTCCCTACAAATCCACTCAATGATCGCGCCAAAGGTTATCTGATCAAGGGAAAAGTGAAAAGCGCGGTATTTAATTACGGTAATTTTATTCAGTGGGGCGATTACAGTGCCTCCACCGGGTATAACGGTCTCCCCGCGGGAATGTGGGGGAATTATTCCTATTTACCCCATGTTGCTTTTATGGCCGGTGTGCCGGGAAGTAATTATTCCTCGAATTATACCTGGACCGAATGTGGTACAACAACGGACAATTCAGGAAATGTGATTAAAGTTTGGTGTTCCCAGGATGCTTATACCGCCTGGTTCCGGAACGGTGACACTACCTTTGTCAGTGTGGCCTTCGAAACGATCGATGATCGGGGTATTTTAGGAGAGCAGAAAGCTTCGAAGGATGATGTGGATAAAATGTATCAGTGGGGCATCGACGATCAGGCTGGCGAAATCTTTATTAGTTTACTGTACAACAGCGTTAATGAAATTAATCCCAATTCTCCCCGGGCGTATGTCGGACTGGTTTATCCCTGGGGAATGCGACCGGTGTTGAAAGAGCGTTCGGACAGTTTTGATGTCTTCGATTACGGTCCCGATCAGGAAGAATGGACGGCAGACGATAATTATGCGTATTACGGCGCTTCTACGATTGAGTCCTGGTTTACCCGCTGGAGTCCCAGTACCAATACGGAATGGCAGGCGACAACCAAGGCCCGGATTAACTCCCACGATACGGAGGTAACCGCAGGCGATATCTTCGGAACGACACCCTTTACGGACCCCGGTGATCCTTATCCGCTCCTGGCGCACAGTAATTACTCCCAAACCTGGCCCAAACGATATAACGTTGAAACAGGTGAATACGAACCTTATTGGCCGGGGTGGTGGGCGGAAAATTATAATGTGGATTTGCCCGGATGTACCGGAACCCGAAAGGATCCGGCCTGTTGGGAGGACGTTCCGGGCCGGTTTATTTCCGACACGGATGTCTATCTGGAATTTGATGATCGCTGGGCGGAACGCAGCAATATTGTTAACACCAATAATGAATATTTACAAACGGGGTATCCCTTGGGATTGAAAGTCCGGGCGGAAGCCCATTCCTACGGTGTTGCTTATGCCGAGGACATTTTATTCGTTACGGTCCGGGTGCGGAATGAAAGCGGCGACTGGGTGGATGATAACGGTGTTCGCCATGACGGTATCATTTTACCCGACGGAACCAAACTGAACCATGGCAAGGGCTTTAATTATCAGAAAATGGTATTGGGCTTTTACATGGACGCGGATGTGGTTTCAATGGATATTTACGGGAATACCGGAGTCCATACCAATGACGACGATTTCATGGAATATTACTGGGAACGATTTGATGTCAATAATGAATCCCTGTTAATCAGTATGGCTATGATATACGATTATGACGGCAACAGTAACGGAGCCACCGACCTGGGGATTGTCGCCACCCAATTACTGGATTCTCCGCTGGCGACGCGGAATATTGATTTAGATAAAGACGGTAACATAGACATCTTCCCTGGAGAACCGTTAAAAATGACCGATTGGCACTGGTTTGACTGGTACAACCGTCCCGGTGTAGTCACTCGTGAAAGTAATACGAATTGCTGTGCCGGAGAACCGGGAAGACCCCAGGCCCTCAACCGGGAAGAAATCATGTATAAACTCATTGCCGGAGATACAACCAATCTGAGCGACGATGAAAAGGCCTGGTTCTTTCATACGCCTCATCCCGATACCGATCTGGATATTGAACTCAATCCCCATTTTGATTCTCTGGAAGGATTGGAACAGGAAGATGCTTTCATACAGGACCCTCCCGGATTGGACTGTGTATTGATCATGAGTTGCGGACCGTTTGACCTGGATGTGGGCGAGGAAGTACCTTTTTCATTTTGTATCATTTTCGGGCAGGACCGGCAGGATTTAATCAACAATGCCAAGTTTGCTCAGATCATGTACAATTCCCATTATCAGGGATATACTCCGCCTACGACACCAACGGTTACGGCCACCGTGGATCATAAAAAAGTGACATTAACCTGGGATGATGCCGCCGAACAGGCCACCGATGTAGTCACGGGATATGCCGATTTTGAGGGGTATAAAGTGTATAAAAGCAAGGACGGCGGAAAAACCTGGGGCGGTCCCGAAGATATGATTTATGACAGTTCTGGTGTTTTCGTCGGCTGGCAACCCATTGCTCAATTCGATTTAACCGCCGAAGAAGATTCTGCACATTGCGTTTACGTCAATCCTCCGGAAAGTTGCACCGACGGACCGATTCGGGGTCATTCGATTTCAGGCCGCGATCCGTTAAATCCCTGGGTATATCTGGGCGATGATACGGGACTTCAACATATTTTCGTCGATACCAACGTAGTGGATGGTATGGAATACACCTATTCGGTGACGGCCTACGATATGGGTGTGGAGGCACCCTATTATATTCGTTATGTGGATAACGGGGACGGCACGTATTCGGAAGTCCGCGATTCCACAACCTCCAATCCCAATGGCTGGTCCGAACCGACCGGATACCCGATGATCGAAAATTCCAAAGGAACGACGATTCATGATCCTAATTTTGTTTCCGTGATTCCGGGGTATCGAACCGAAACGACGGTAAACAAGGTTCAGGTTGTTCCCAATCCCTATATCGTCCGTTCACAATTCAATGAACGGGAATATGTACGTAGAATGCGGTTTACGCATTTACCCGAAACCTGTACGATTACTATTTACACCATCACCGGCGAAAAGGTCAATCAACTGAAACATGATGACCCGGTAGACGGCAATGAGTGGTGGAATATGCGCACGGTGAACAATCAGGAAATTGCCCCGGGACTGTACTTCTATACCGTTGAATCCGGTTCGGATAAATTCATCGGCAAATTTGCGGTGGTACGATGAAGGGTCGTTACTTGTGGCTAATGTTGGTAATCCCCCTGGTGTTACCGGGACAGTATGCGGATATTCCGGATGTGGTGACCAAGGTAGCCACAGCCAGCGGGAACTGGCTGAAGCTGGAGACGGGTGCCCGTGCAGTGGGACTGGGCGGTGCGTATGTGGCCATGGGCAGCGGTGTGAACGGAATTCCCTATAATCCGGCTTCGGTGGGATTTTTACAGGGGCAAGAAGTCTTTTTATCGCAGACAAAATATTTGGCCGGTGTGCAATACAATGTATTGGCCTATGGTCGTCAGGTTACCCGTTCCGACTATGTGGGTCTGCATTTATTCTATCTGGATTCCGGTCCCATGCCGGTCACCACGGAATATTATCCCAATGGAACGGGCGAGGATTTCAAGGTTACGTCGTTATCGATGCGTTTCACGTATGCCCGACGGTTAACCGATCGGTTGAAGGTGGGCGGCAGTGTAAACTGGCTCCGGGATGATATCTACACCACCCATTCCCAGAGTGTGGCTTTTGATATCGGGTCCAACTTTGATACGGGGATATATGGATTTGTATTGGGGATGTCGGTGACCAACTTCGGTCCGGATGTGCGATTCGGCGGTGAGGGTCTGGAACAGGTGGTCGAGGATACGGTGAGTGTAGATGGCCGTTTATCCAAGGTAACCGGTGAGTTTCCCATTCCCCTGACGTTTCGGTTGGGAATCCGGAATGATTTGATGGGCCCGGAGAGTGTATTTATCAAGAGTGCCAGCAACCGGTTGACGTTGGTGGCAGACGGGACCAATCCGTTGGATTATGTAGTGACGGGGAATGTGGGGATGGAGTATGCCTGGAAAGAGATTGCGTTCGCGCGAATGGGGACCCATATTGGTCATGATACGGCGGGGTTGAGTTTCGGGGGTGGAATCCAGACTCGTCTCCGGGGCATGTTGATTGGTGTGGATTATGCGTTTGTAACCTACGGAATCCTGGAAAATACCCATCAGGTCAGTCTGCAGGTGGGATTCTAA
>JAADFQ010000242.1 GCA_013152835.1 FCB group bacterium | reverse complement strand
GCCTTTCCAGTTTATGAACGATGGCTGAATCCCAAGCGCGAAAGCGCAGCGCTCAGTCCGTATACCATTATTTTCGATCTCAGTAAAATCCCGTTTACAATCTGGCTCCTGTTTTTAGCCGGAACGGCCCTGGTGATGACATTCAGCGGTGGCTTTTCTTTTACGTCTTTTTGGCATTGGGGTTTGGCCTCCTTCGCCATTGTTTTACTCCTGAGTATTGATCTCATGGGCAGTACGCCATCCTATAAAAGCGGATTGCATGATGACCGGTTTCTCACCATTGATTTGAATACCGATCTGTGCAAGGGAGCTGGATGGATTTTGCGAACAGGTTTGTCCCCGGAATTGTTATGAAGTGGATCACCATGCCAAAACCGCCACCATGCCCCGAACCGATCTTTGCGTCCAGTGTGGGGCGTGTATTGTCCAGTGTCCGTTTGACGCACTGCGATTTTCCAACCCAGACGGTCAATACATCGATCCGGCGACAATTCGGAAATATAAATTGAACCTTTTGGGGAAACGGATGGTGAAAACGTGAGGCGCGGTGCGTAAATAGTAACGAGTAATTATTTAATTAGTCGCGTAATGGAGTTTCTACTGCATCCGGTCTCCTGTCTTCTATAATTTTCTCTTTTACCACTGAATTATTCCCTACCTTTGCGCCCTCTAAATTGAAGAAAAATATGACAAATCTCAGAAATATTGCCATCATCGCCCATGTCGATCATGGAAAAACAACTCTGGTGGACCGCATTTTGCACCAGGTAAAAATGTTCCGCTCCAATCAGGCGGTGGCGGAACTTCTGCTGGACTCCAATGAATTGGAACGGGAACGTGGCCTGACCATTCTGTCAAAAAATGTATCCGTTCGCTACAAAGGGGTCAAAATAAACATTATTGATACACCGGGACATGCTGACTTCGGCGGAGAAGTGGAACGGGTTCTGAACATGGCCGACGGCGTTTTACTTGTGGTGGATGCTTTTGAAGGTCCCATGCCCCAAACCCGTTTTGTCCTGCAAAAGGCCCTGGCACTCAACCTGAAACCGGTGGTTGTAATCAATAAAGTGGATAAACCCAATTGCGATCCGGATCAGGCCCAGGAAGCGGTCTTTGATTTAATGCTGCATCTGGATGCCACCGATGAGCAGTTGGATTTTCCCACCGTTTTCGGCTCTTCCAAGCAAGGATGGATGGGCCCGGATTGGCGGCATCCCACCACGGATGTAGGATTTTTGCTGGACACGATCATCGAACACATCCCGCCTGCCCCCAGCCCGGAAGGAACGGTTCAATTTCAAATTACCTCCCTGGATTATTCTTCGTACCTGGGACGCATCGCCGTAGGGCGCCTGACCCGGGGCTCCCTGGTTGCCGGTCAGCAGGTTTCACTGGTGAAACCCAATGGTGAAATCAAACGTAGTCGAATCAAAGAATTGTATGTATTTGAAGGTCTGGGGAAAGAAAAGGTAAAATACCCCGTCGCCGCCGGGGAAATCATTGCCCTCCTTGGTTTGGGAAATTTCGATATCGGCGACACGGTAGCCGATGCGGAAACGCCGGAGGCTCTGAGCCCGCTCAAAGTTGATGAACCGACCATGAGCATGATTTTTACCATTAATACTTCGCCTTTCTTCGGACAGGATGGCACATACGTTACCTCTAAAAAATTACGCGATCGGCTATTTTTGGAGACGGAAAAAAATCTGGCGCTTCGGGTAGATGCAACCGATTCACCGGATGTCTTTAATGTCTATGGACGGGGAATCCTGCACCTGTCCATTCTGGTGGAAACCATGCGACGGGAAGGATATGAATTCCAACTGGGCCAACCAAAGGTTGTTACGAAAATCGTGGACGGACAAACGCTGGAACCCATGGAATTTCTGACAATCAATCTCCCGGAAGCCCACCAGGGAAAAGTCATTGAAGCGGTTAACCGGGCCCGGGGTGAATTGTTGAATATTGAATATCGGAGTGATCGGAACAATCTCCAATTCCAGATTCCTTCCCGGGGCTTGATTGGTCTTTCGGGATTGATTATGACCCTGACCCAGGGGGAAGCAGTCATGGCGCATCGGTTTGAGAGTTTTCAACCCTGGAAGGGCGATCTGGCCGTTCAGCGGAACGGAGCTCTGATTTCCATGGATGCGGGAACGACCATTGCCTACGCCCTGGATAAACTCCAGGATCGAGGTACGTTTTTTGTTTCGCCGGGCGAAAAGGTGTATCGCGGACAGGTGGTGGGCGAACACACTCGTCAAAAGGATATTGTAATCAATGTCTGCAAAACCAAAAAGTTAACCAATATGCGCGCTTCCGGATCGGATGCCAAAGTGCAGATCAAACCTGCCCGGCGCCTGTCCCTGGAACAGTATAGTATATGGAATATATTGAGGAAGACGAATATCTGGAAGTCACTCCCAAGCACCTCCGTATTCGGAAAATCTTTCTCGATCCTAAGGCCTAGGGTTTCTAACAGTAAATTACTAACTTTTAGTTACGTCAAAAATAGTTATAATCGCAGAATATTATAATAACTTGCGATTATAAACGCAAGATATTATATTTATTCCGTGAAAATGGATAACATTACACGAACTCTGGAGGAAAAATTATCGGCTCGTCTTTATAGAGGCAAAGTGATCATTCTCTACGGACCACGCCAGGTGGGAAAAACGACTTTGATTCATCAATTACTCGAAAATAGACCTGAATCATATATTCTCTTTAATGGAGATGAGGCCGATATTCGTGAGCAATTGCAGAATACTACTTCAACGCGACTGAAGTCACTGGTTGGTAACGCTCGAATCGTCTTCATTGATGAAGCACAACGGATTCCCGGTATCGGACTTACTTTAAAACTGTTTGCGGATCAACTCGGGGATATCCAGGTCATTGCAACCGGATCGTCGGCATTTGAACTGGCTGGACAAACCAGCGAACCACTGACGGGAAGAAAATACGAGTATCATCTCTATCCCCTCACTTTCCAGGAACTGGCGGTTCACAATGGGTTTTTGGAGGAACATCGCTTAAGAGATCATCGTCTTATTTTTGGCAGTTATCCTGAAATTGTTACCAAGCCCGGTGAGGAACGCGAATTAATCAAATTACTTGCTGAAAGTTACTTATTCAAAGATTTACTAGCTTTGGGCACAATGAAAAAGCCTTATCTTTTATCAAAAATCATCCGGGCCCTTGCGCTTCAAGTCGGACAGGAAGTTTCTTACAGGGAAATTGGATTATTGGTGGGGGCCGATAATCAAACGATCGAACGATATATCGATTTATTGGAAAAAGCTTTTGTGATTTTTCAGTTGCCTGCATTTAGTAGAAATGTACGTAATGAAATAAAAAAGGGTCGCAAGATTTACTTTTATGACAATGGAATACGGAACGCTATTATTTCAAACTTTAATGTTCCGGACCTCCGCTCAGATGTGGGAGCCTTATGGGAAAATTACCTGATTTCAGAAAGAAAAAAATGGTTAGAGACGCATAGCATTGATTACCATGGATTCTTCTGGCGCACAACCCAACAACAGGAAATTGACTATATCGAGGAACGGAATGGAAATCTATACGCTTATGAATTCAAATGGAATCCCCACACAAAACGGACCATTCCGAAAACATTCAGCCGGAATTACCCCAATTCCGTATCGAGTGTAATCACTCCGAAGAACTATACCGAATTTTTACTTAATCTATAACGGGTTGTCCAGGAAGGACTAAAACACCCTAACACCGGGAGGGGTATCATTCCCGTCTACGGTGAGCAGGCAAAGTTTTTTCCCTTTTTTTGCTGCCAAAAGCATCCCTTCCGATTTCAGTCCGCGGATCGTTGCCGGTTCCAGATTGGCTACAACGATAATGATTTTTCCCGGCAGTTCCTCCGGTGAATAATATTCGGCGATTCCAGCCACAATCTGGCGTTTCTCTGCCCCCAAATCAACGGACAATTTCAGTAAACGGTCCGCATCCGGTACCCGTTCTGCGGTAAGAATTTTGGCGGTTTTCAATTCGCACTGTTCAAATTCAGCATAGGTGATCACATTCAGCCCGTCTTCGAGCTTGGGTGTCTTCGGTGCGTCAAACTTTTTTACTTCAATTCGGGGAAACAGGGCGTCATGTGTTTCCAGCCTGGCACCAGCCTTCATATCACCCCAAATCAGCCTGGAATTCTCAGCGTTTAGAATAGATAAAACCTGCTGACTACGATTGGGCATCACCGGCCGCAATAGAAGCGCGCTGAAGCGCAACGCCTCGGCGGCGGTTCCCAGAACACGACCGGCAGCGGGTAAGTCGCTTTTGACCAGTTTCCAGGGAGCCTGTTGTTCCATATAACGGTTCA
>JAADFQ010000241.1 GCA_013152835.1 FCB group bacterium | reverse complement strand
TCAAAGCCGGGTTGAACAGATCCTTTCCGTGGCAAACAGGTAAAACATTTTCCGAAATCATACGCTACACGCTTAAGGATGCCGTACAGGATTACCTGAAATCCAAACAGGCGGACGGAATCAGGGAAGGGACGGTAAAAATTTATCAGTTAGGATTGACCCATTTTCAAACCGCCGTAGGAAAAACCCTTCCGGTTCGGGAAATTACGATAAACCATATTGACCAATATAAGGCTTACTTTCTGGACAAAATAAAACCGGCCACGGTAAACATGGACTTACGGACAATCCGGGCCTTTTTGCACTGGTTGGAAGAACGGGGTAAAATTGACGCTATTCCCCGGATAAAGATTCGTAAGGAAAACCGGCTTCCGGTGTATCTTACCAATACCGAATTTGACGAAATCCTAAACCGGATTGATCCTCATTTCCAGAGGGCATTCTGGTTTTACCGTGAAACCGGGTTGCGCCTGTCGGAGCCGTTCAATGGCGAAATAAACGGGTCCTTCCTTACCATCCCGGCGGATCAGTACAAGGGTAAAAAAGACCACACGGTTTATTTAACGCCGGAATTAAAGGCGATTGCTCTTGAAATGAAGTCGATGGTTGAAGAAAAGGTCAAGCGAGGTATTTCAACCCGGATAAATGCTATTCAGCTTTACACGGCGGTTTTTTACAAAGCCTGTCAGGGAAACAAAAAAAAAGGTTTGGAGCCTATCAGACACCGAAAATTCCATAGCTTACGCCATACGTCCGCCGTCCGTTTGTACCTGAAAACGCGCGATATTTACGCCGTTATGAAGCGCTGTCATGAAGCAGCTCGGGCATAGCTCCGTAACCACTACGGAAATCTATTCCCGGTTTGATATTCGCTTACTGGAAGAACACTTCCCGGACCTGGTTAAAACACCGGTGAAAACGGCGAAAATGCACTTTCCGGATACCGAATGGCAGGATACCCAAGTCCCCGCTTTTTCGTAACTGCAATAATTATAGAACTTAATGAATCTTATAGACAGACTTCTAATCCGTAGGTCAGGCGTTCGAATCGCCTCCGGGGTACGCTTGCTTTTCCCGTCAGAAAGACCGATTTGCGTAAGATCCTGCATGGTTCCCGTTTCAGGGAAGATAATTTCATCTTCAAGTTTCATCAGCGTTATTTGTTTAAGATGAAATCAGATGTTGGGAAAGAAAGACATGAAACAAGGCCACCAAAGAAATATTGAAGTGAAGAGAACAAAACGCCACCGTTCCACCGAAGCACGGCCATCCCCGATAGTGGAGGTGCCCGTGAATCAGACGGACCATTGTTGCGCTATATTGGCGGGTGGTCAATCCTCCCGCATGGGATTGAATAAGGCGCTGATGAAAATCGACGGGCTACCCTTGATTGAACGGGTAGTGGAAACGGTAAAAAAACAAGTCGGCAATCCGGTCATCATTGCTAGGGAGCCCGGGAAATACGCCTTTCTGAATCTTCCGTCCCATGTGGACATCATTGCCAACGCGGGACCACTGGGCGGGATTTATACGGCTTTAACGTACAGCCATTCCTCCCATTGCCTGGTTCTGGCCTGTGATTTACCTTTCCTCTCCGGATATCTGATCCGGATGTTACTGGATCAGGGATCATCGTATGATGTACTGGTCGTGGATGCCGGGAAAGGGGTTGAACCGCTCTGTGCCGTGTACAGTAAGGATTGTATCCCGGTAATTAAAAATCAGATTCAATCGGGGAACTTGAAAATAACGGATTTATACACCAAAATCAGGACACGAATAATTTATTTGAAGAAAATAAAGCATAAGTTTAATGCTCATATCCTGTTCAATATCAATACACCAAAGGATTTAGAAATCGCCCGTGAGATCAATAGAAAAGCAAGCAGAAGCGATGAATTTGTATCGTAATGATGAAGAAATTGTGAGTGTCCGGATTGATTTTTGGGTTACCGATGTTTACTCCCCGCGGACTGGTATTTTTTTACCGGATCCGGCGATGGTGATTTCCGATTCCGGTTTCTAATCGGTTTTACAGATTTATTTGGTTTATCTCGAGTCCGAAATTGACTTGTCTCGGAGCGGGTATGTAATTTCGCCCCCCGAATTATGACTGGGACAGAATCTATTCGTATAATCAATAAAACCGCTGCCATCCTCATGGGGATGATTGTATCCGGTTTGATCGCCTTTTATGGAATTGTCTTGCTCTGGCCGCAGGAAAATCATTTCGACCAGGTGGAGGTAACAATTCCCGAAGGTGCCACGCTGGCCTCAATCGTCCGCTATTTGCAGGATCGCCATGTTGTGAGCAATCCAAAAACCTTTGTTATGGCCGTGAAAACGCTGGGTTATGAAACTTCGATTCCGGCGGGAACCTTCACGCTCAATTCGGCGGACAATAATTACGCAATTGTGGATCAATTGATTAATGGGAAACCGGAACTGGTGAAACTGACCCTCCTGGAAGGTTGGACCATGGATCGTTCACTGAAAGAAATATCGCGGACGTTTTCGATTCCCCTGGAAAGATTGGAACAGGTAGCTCATGACACGCGATTTGTTCGGGAATTACACCTGCCCGCGGATAATCTGGAGGGTTTTCTGTTTCCCAATACCTATTTATTTTTAAAATCCTCCCGTCCGGAGGACATATTAACGGAATTGGTGAATAACTATCACCGGGTGATGACCGACTCCCTGCGTGCGATAGCCCGGGAAAAAGGTTTATCCGAACTGGCGGTGGTAACTCTGGCCTCGATTATTGAAGGCGAAGCGATTTATGATGCCGAGCGTCCCACGATTTCCGCCGTTTATCATAACCGTCTGAAACGTCGCATGCGTCTTCAGGCTGACCCCACCATTCAGTATATTATCAAGGACGGTCCGCGACGGTTGTTAAACCGGGATTTGCGCATTGATTCACCCTATAATACCTATCTCTATCGCGGATTACCTCCAGGTCCGATCAACAGTCCGGGGAAAGAAT
The DNA here is from genome assembly GCA_013152835.1 of FCB group bacterium. GTDB lineage: Bacteria > Fidelibacterota > Marinisomatia > Marinisomatales > J089 > J089. The sequence goes on along the minus strand of JAADFQ010000241.1, from coordinate 10,908 downwards.
CCATCCTGGCGGCCGTCTTCCCTGATACTTCGGAATATCTCTATTTTGTCGCCCGGGGCGATGGATACCATACCTTTTCGCGGACCCAGGCCGAACACAATAAAGCGAAACGAAAATTTCAGCAGGTCAGACGAAAAGTCTGGCGCGAGAAACGAAAATCTCTGTCCAACCGTTAAATTTATGAGCGCTATGAAATTAAACGATACTCAACGCCAGGCTGTGGAGGCCAATGGATATCCGGTCCTGATTTTTGCCGGCGCAGGGAGCGGTAAAACCCGCGTTCTGACTCATAAAATCGCCTATTTGATCAAAGAAGGAATCGTGGCACCGGAGCATATACTGGCCGTTACATTTACCAATAAGGCGGCCCGGGAAATGAAGGAACGGGCGTTGAAACTGCTGGGCAATCAAACCGTGTCGCTCTCGATCGGAACGTTCCACTCCATATCGGCGCGGTTGCTGAGGAAGGAAATTCATCGCCTGGGATTCACGTCCGATTATGCAATTTATGATGTTCAGGATCAGGTGGCGCTGTTGAAAATCATTCTGGATACCAAGAACGTATCTAAGGATTATCTTTCGCCCCAGACCATTCAACGGACCATCAGCCTTTGTAAAAATACGCTGATCACCCCTGAAATGGCGGAAAGGAAAGCCAAAAATATCCGTGAACGAACGCTGGCGGAACTTTATGAAGCTTATCAGCAGGAACTGAAACGGAATAACGCCCTTGACTTCGATGATTTGTTACTGAAACCGCTGGAGATCTTTGACAATTTCCCATCAGTCTTAAAACGCTACCAGAAACAATGGCAGTATATTCTGGTGGACGAGTATCAGGATACCAACCGACCTCAGTTTCTGTTCGTGAGTAAACTGGCCGAATCCCACGGGCAAATTTGCGTCGTTGGTGATGACGATCAATCGATTTACAGTTGGCGGGGAGCGGATATACAGAATATCCTGAATTTCGAAAAAATCTTTTCCAAAGCGCAAACCTTCACCCTGGCTCAAAATTACCGATCAACTCAGGAAATCCTTACCGCCGCCAGTTCGGTAGTCCGCAATAACGTGAATCGTCAGGATAAGGAATTGGTTGCCGCCAGTGGGAAAGGAGAACTCCTGGGACTCATTGAGACCAATGACGAACAGGAAGAAGCGGACGCCATTATTTCCGCATTGCGCAAAGAAATCAAGCTCAACAAGCGCTCCTTCCGGGATTTTGCCGTGTTATACCGGACCAATGCTCAGTCCCGCGCCCTGGAAGACAGTTTTCGCCGGATGGGGATTCCTTATAATATTGTGGGTGGTATCCGCTTTTATGACCGGAAGGAAATTAAGGATGTGCTGGGTTACCTGAAATTAATCGTCAATCCCCAGGATACGATTGCCCTGCGCCGGGTGATCAATTTTCCGCCCCGGGGTATTGGATTAAAAACGGTGGATAAATGTGTCCGCCAGGCCGAGGAAGCCGGTAGTGAATTATTCGATATACTGGAAGATCCGTCCAAAATGCAGATCCGGGGAAAACAAGCGGAATCCTTGAAGGGTTTCTATGAACTGATCCAGAAATACCGTTCCCTGTTGAATAAGCTGGATGCGGCGGAACTCACCAGCGCCCTGGCGGAAGAAGCCGGAGTTTTGAATTACTTTAAAACCGCCGATACGCCCGAGGATCATGAACGACGGGATAATGTCCTGGAATTGATGAACAGTGTGGAATCATTTGTCAAACTGAATCCTGAAGCGGGAATTCCCCAATTTCTGGAAGAAGTATCGCTCCTTACGGATATTGATACCTGGGAAGATAAAAATAACCGCGTTACCCTGATGACCCTGCACGCCGCTAAGGGACTGGAATTCCCGATTGTCTTTATCGCCGGATTGGAAGACGGTTTGTTCCCGTTGTACAATGCGTTAAACGATCCCAATCGCCTGGAGGAAGAGCGACGGCTGTTTTATGTGGGCGTAACCCGGGCCCGGCAACGGGTGTATTTATTGTATGCCACCCAACGCCGCCGGATGGGTGCTGAATATAATCCCGGGTTGGTCTCCCGGTTTATCCGGGAAATTCCGGAAGAGCTTATGGAGCGGATCTCCTTCACTTCGGCGTTGACCCGTAAGGTCGTGTCCACAAAATTGGGCGCCACAAAAGTCAAAGTAAGCCGTAGTATTACTGATTTCGATGATTTTCAGGTAGGCGATTATGTGGAACACGCCATTTTTGGTATCGGGAAAATCATGGCCCTAAGCGGTTCCGGCGAAAACCAACGCGTGGGTGTAGTGTTTAAAGACGGCCTGAAGAAAAAACTCATCGTCAAATATGCCAACCTGAAAAAGATTCAATCGCCGAATTAACGACCTGTCCCAAAATAACATTATGCTCAGGTCGAAGACTGTTTGCTTTTTGCAAAACCATTAGTATCCAACCACCCTTCGCATTCGACTGGTCTTCCGAAGTCCTTTAAGGACGTAGGAACGACTACAGCGGACGAGAAAGATAGATTGGAATCCCCACGGCTTCCCAACTACGATCTATGAGCTTCGTTGGGTCTGCCGAGCGAAGACGGAGCATAGCTTGGTTTATACAATTGATTACCGGATTAACCGTTGGAACCTATCGTCCTTTCTTGATATATTCATGAGACTCAATCTCAATAAGGGTTTCATTATGACCATCAATCAGGAATTTCGGGATGTCCTCCGGGAGGAGGGAATGCGCCATACCTGGCAGCGACAGGCTGTCTGGGACGAAATTAAATCCAATGACGAACACCGGGATGCGGATGATATTTTTATTTGCCTTAAACAGGCTGGCTATCCCATTTCCCGGGCCACGGTTTATCGCACTATTGATGTTTTGGTATCGCATGGATTAGTGAGGAAGCTGGACATTGGCGAAGGGCGGATGCGCCTGGAACATAAACTGGACAGTCATCACCATGATCATTTAATTTGTGAAAATTGCGGTCGTATTATCGAATTTATCAGTCCGGAAATTGAAGCCCTGCAATCCAAGATTTCCTCTGCTCACGGCTTTGCCCTAACTCATCATGTCCATCAATTATTCGGACGATGTTTGTCCTACCCCGACTGTGACTATTATCGATCTCAAAATAGGTAGCCTCGCTACCATTGATCGGATTGACGGCGCGGATGATTTTACCAACCGTCTCGCCGATATGGGATTAGGTCCCCAGGTTCCCGTTCGGGTGATTCGCGTTGCTCCCGGCGGAAGTCCCTACCTGCTAAAGATCAACGATTTTTATATATCCATCCGCCGGGATGATGCTGCCCGGATTCGCGTCGTATCGGCATGACCGGGATGAAACCAATTTCGATTGCCCTGATCGGTAATCCCAATAGCGGAAAAACCGCTGTTTTCAATCAGTTGACCGGACTGAATCAGAAGGTTTCCAACTATCCCGGAATCACGGTCGAAAAGAAAATCGGCATGGGTACATTTTCCGATGGGAGACCCTTTCGTATCCTGGATCTGCCGGGAACCTACAGTTTGGTCCCCGATTCGCTGGATGAACAAATCGTTTCCGAACAGACCCTGAACTGGTCCCTGGACCTGGATCGCCCGGATGTGATCGTGGCGGTCGTAGATGCCTCGAATTTGAGGCGAAATCTGCTCCTGGTAACACAAATATCCGATCTGGGAATTCCGGTTATTCTGGCGCTCAACATGGCCGATCGCGTTCACCACGATATTTCCGACGACATGTTGACCGGATTGGAAAATGGACTGGGACTGTGGAAAGCGATTCCCCTGGTTGCCATTAAGGGGAAGGGATTCAAAGAATTAAAAGCGGAGCTGCAATCGGTCGGCGAAAAAACAGCCGTTCGTTTACCCGTCTATGCCGGTCTGGATAAAGAAGCTTTTCACCCTCTGGAAACCTGGCTTACATCGGAATTGGGATTTCCGCGTGACTGGTGCCGGGCTCAGGCGCTTCGACTGGTGTGTAAATCAGGCTATTCTGATTTGGTTCGCGCACAACTGGAAAAAATCGGGCACTCCGCGGTTGAGAACTGGACCGAATTTATGTCGATCAGGGATTCCATTCGTTCCCAAACGCCCAACTGGCGTTCCCTTCCGGCCGGTGATGCGGGGAAACGGTACGCGCATATTGATGCCGTCCTGACGAAGATCAAATGGGGATCGGATGATCCGCTCAATCGTCGGTCCCGCAGTGAACGGGCTGATGCCTGGCTCACCCATCCTGTCCTGGGGCCGTTGATTTTTGTGCTGTTGCTGGTCTTTATATTTCAGGCCATATTTTCATGGGCCGTGGTTCCCATGGATTGGATCAGTCAGGCCATGGATTGGCTCAACGCCGGGCTTCACCGGGGATTACCACCGGGACCGCTACGGGATTTGTTAACCGATGGTATCCTGGCCGGTGTGGGCTCAATCGTAGTGTTTTTGCCCCAAATCCTGATCCTGGTGTTTTTTCTCACCTTACTGGAAGATTCGGGATATATGGCGCGGGTCGCCTTTATGCTGGATCGATTCATGTCACGGATGGGTCTCCACGGACGATCGGTTTTACCATTGATGAGCGGATATGCCTGTGCCATCCCGGGAATCATGGCCACGCGGACGATTGACAGTTGGAAAGAACGGCTGATTACGATCCTCATTCTCCCGCTCATGAGTTGCAGTGCCCGGCTACCGGTATATGCACTCATGATCGGAGCCTTCATTCCCAACCAGAAAATCGGGGGCATTTTCGGACTTCAGGGATTGACCCTGGTGTCCATGTATTTTCTAGGTACGATAACCGCCCTGATCATGGCGAAAGTCTTCAGCCGGTTGATCAGAAAGGAAAAAACATCCTCCTTTATCATGGAAATGCCGCCGTACCGAATTCCGCTCATGCGCAGCGTCGGCAACCAGGTCATTCTGCGGGGAAAACTATTTTTAAAAAACGCCGGGAAAATTATCATGGCGGTTTCCATCATCCTTTGGTTTCTGGCATCCTATCCGAAAGTTGATTCCGGTTCGGGTCCCGTCAATAATATTGAACGCAGTTTTGCCGGCACTCTGGGACATGTGATTGAGCCGGTAATTCGCCCCTTGGGATTTGACTGGAAAATAGGCGTCGGTCTGGTGACTTCTTTTGCTGCCCGGGAAGTCCTGGTGAGTACCCTGGCGACCATGTATAATGTTGCCGACGAGCAGGATGATGTGCTTGATTTGCGAACGGCCCTGCGGATGGATACCGATCCGGCCACCGGCAAACCTCGTTATTCCGTGCTTACGGCCTTGTCTTTGATGGTATTTTTTGTCTTTGCCGCCCAGTGTATGGCCACGTTCGCCATTGTCCGTCACGAAACCAATTCCTGGAAATGGCCTCTGTTTATGGTAACCTATTTAACCGTTCTGGCCTATTTGGCATCGCTGGTGGTCTATCAGGGCGGACTTCGATTGGGTTGGGGCTGATGGATTTCCAGCTGATTATTGTCTTGGCCATTGTTCTTTTAGCCGTTCCCTACGCCTGGAGCCAAATCCGCGCCGGTTGGAAATCGGGAGATTCAAATCATCACTGCGATCATTGCCCGGCGAATCCGGAAACGGATTCATCGGATCGGAAGGGTCGCTTTTAAGTCTTTCGTAAACTTCAGGCTGCCGGATTTTGTGCGTCCGAATTCCGTATATCCCAGCGAACAATATAAATCCAGGGCGGGGCTGTTTTTCGGACTTACAAATAAAGTGGCTTGAGTGCAATGTGCTAAAATCCCTTCCTGTTCCGCAGCGTTAATCAACCGGGTTGCCAATCCCTGTCCGCGGAAATCCCGGTCAATGATGATGTGGAATAAATGGATTCGCTCACGTTCCACGGAAAAACTAAGATGCCCCACAATCCACTGATTTCGTTTGATGACCAGTGTTGTTGCTTTACGAGATTCATACATGGCCAGCCATTGCTGAAATCGAAAGGGATAGGTCATGGTTGGACTGGTCAGATGTAAATCTTTCGGGTTTTGAAACCAGCGCGTCAGGCAGGCCTTTAAAATCGGTTGTTGCCGGGAATGGAAGTAATCCATGTGATCCAGGGTGTAAACAATTTCCATAACGAAATTTAGTCCGGATTATCCACTGTGAAGAATATGAAATGGAGCCTGGGATGGGATTATTTTCTCGTACCAGGGCTTTGCCATAGAATGGAAGGCGAATCTTCTTACCCGTTACGATGGACGTCAACAGAACGTCACAACGCTGAGCATTGTGACGAGGGAAATGCTCCAGAAATAATCTTCGGATATTGTAGTGATTCTGCTGTTTGTTGTTTGGGCAGAAGACTATTTTACACCTCGATTCCCTCCGATGAACGGAATTAATTTTCTGTTGTTCAATCGTCCAATCATGAGATTTACATCCATCATCTGGAAAATCGACTTTTCGGAGTATTTCATTCATCACGGGATCGAATCACTGTCCAGGTTCGGTTCCTATGGAGATTAATGCCATGAATCCTGTTCATATCAAAGCCTTTCAAGAAGGAGATAAAATTCAGGGATTTTACCTGTGCACGGAAAAACATCTTCGCACGTCGCGGGCGGGTGAACCCTATCTGGATCTTACGCTCAGGGATCGTACCGGTCAGATTCAGGCCAAGGTCTGGGATAAAGTTCAAGAATTAACCGCCCGGTTTGAATCCGGGGATCCGGTGGCGGTTCGGGGACGGGTGGAATCTTTCCAGGATCATCTTCAACTCATTGTGAAAAAAATAAACCGGGCTTCAATTCAAACCTATGGTCGCTATGGATATTCCCCGGATTTAATCGTTCCTATTTCCGAAAAAGATCCGAAGGAAATGTGGCAAGAGGTCTTGCGGTTGATCCGCACTATTGAAAACGGATTTCTACGGAACCTGGTGAAAAACATTTTCCAGGAAAACAAGTCCCGGTTGTTGGTTTATCCGGCTTCCATGACGCTTCATCACGCCTTTCGGTCCGGCTTCCTGGAACATACATTGTCGATCATGAAATTGGGTACCGTCGTGGCCGATCTGTATGCGGTGGATCGGAGTTTATTACTCGCCGGATTGGCGCTTCATGATATCGGTAAACTGAAGGAATTAACCCCCCGTCTGGTGACGGAATACACGGATGAAGGTCAACTGATCGGTCATATTATTCTGGGGCGTGATATGGTACGTAAAGCGGCTCGGAAAATTCGCGGATTCCCGGAAGAATTGCGGCTGAAACTGGAACATATTATTCTGGCGCACCAGGGTCGTCCGGAATGGCAAAGTCCCCGGGTTCCTAAATTTCCGGAAGCTTTTCTGGTGCATATGCTGGACAATTTGGATGCCAAACTGAACATCATGCAGACGGTCATTCGCAATGATTCCGAAACCGGGAACTGGACTACCCGGCACAATTATTTCAGGATTTCATTGCTCAAGGATGGTGATGGGTCTGAATAACCTTGTTCGGGCCGCCATGTTTTCGGCCATGGGAATCGGCATCGGGTATGTCTTTATGCTGGTTCCCAACATCGAATTCCTCACCTTCACTGTTTTTCTGGCCGGCCTGACCCTGGGGTTGCGCTGGGGACTGATTGTGGGATTGGTAACCGAATTCCTTTTCTCCGCGCTGAATCCCATGGGCTCGGGACTTATGTTTCCGCCGATGATTATTTTTCAAACGGTGGGCATGACCATCGTCGGCGGGACGGGAGGGCTGGTTCGGGGACGCTTTTTTCAGTCGGAGTTTTCCCGATCAAAGAAAATTCAATTAGGCCTTTTGGGATTTGTCCTCACATTTATCTTTGATTCCCTGACTACGTTGAGTTTTCCCCTGGCCTCAGGATTTGACGCTCCTCAAACGCTGGGCGTCTATCTTTCCGGGCTGGGTTTCACGGTGATTCATCAAATCTCCAACGCGACTATTTTTGCCCTGGGAACCCCCCGGATGGTGACCGCCATCAGAAAATGAAAAACGCCTTCATTATTTTGATGCTTGCGGGATTAATGGCCCAACCGGAACCGGTGGCTTACGACTGGTCCGGACAATACGGATATCTGGTTGACCGGGGTGGAATCGTGTGGAACCAGGACTGGTCTTTGGGCGCGTTGATTCTGGACGGCACCTTTGTTCATTATCCTTCACGCTTCGGGCCCACAATTGCTACCCAGTTGCGGCCGGGGAATGAAGAACCGGTATATCGGGCACTCGATTCCACCGGGGTTATCAGTCGGCTGATTAACAATCGTGGCGACTATTTCCTGGATAATCTGGACATATCTCTGGAATTTGCTTCACCCAAAAGCCGGATGGAAGTTGTGGGATATAAACGGGTTTATGCCGGACCTTACGGACAATATGTCGGACCGGAACGCGGACCACTCCAGCAATCGTATCTGGTGAATTATGTGGGTGGTTTGGAAAAGGATACGCTTCTGGTTACCCTGGGAAAATTTATCGGAAATAGCGGATTACCGGACACGGGTGCCGGTTCGGGCCGATTAAGCGACGAAATCATGGCCGGGGGGCTGACCTGGATTCGCCGTGGAAATCAGAGCCGGTTAACGACGCAGGTGGCACCGTTTTTTCAACGGTATCGTGGGAACTCATCCCTGGCCGGGGGGAACTTTAATTATCAATTGGGACAAACCGTTATATCGCAGACCTGGGAGCGGGATTCTGTCCGGTGGTTTTCGGGTCTTTCCTGGCGTTGGATTCGCCGGGGACGAGAAATTTCCCCAGGTACATTATTGACTCCGGAGCAATGGACGGTTTTGGGACAAATACATCGATCAAAAAACATCGGTTTGAAATTAGGCGCCAGTATTTTAGACGGGACTCCTGCCCTGGAAACCCGGTTTCGCTGGAAACGATCGGGAGACCGGGTGCAGCAACACATCATATTGGACCGGGAATTGCGCCCCGGGATCGATTTTATCAATCATACGTCCTTAGCTCAAACATGGACTCGTTTCAGCTATGACATTTCCCTGATCCGGAAACGGGCAATCTTGCGTTTTGGGCAGCATTTGTTATTCGTGGAGGGAACAGTCTATCGGGATGCTTATCAAGCTTTGTTTCCCAATATGCTTCCCGGGTCCTGGGAGCAATCCGGACAGGTGATACTAAACCCCTTTTCTTGGTTGTCTTTTGATTCCCAATGGAAACATTATTCACTGTCCAGTGATTTGGGTCCGGGCTACGGTGATCATTTTTCCGAATCGACTGAAACCCATGTATTCCTGTTTCAGCGCAAACTGGACCTGAATATTCATCTCCGGATCGATGGTTTCTTCAATCGTAATCGCACCATTCAGTTTAATCCTGTCCTGGCGATTCCCCAACGGCAAACGGGAATAATGTTTCCGGTCCGTGATCCGCTTTGGATCACAACGATTGCGGTTACAGCCCGCGTTTCCTCGGTGACCATAACCTGGTCCATGAACAATGCCGCCATGCTGTTTTACGGGAATAGTCCGGATTATACCATACGTTGGTATGACGGATTTCAGCCTTTGGGTCGCCTGTCTCAGTTTACCATCGACTGGTCGTTTACGAACTGATTATTTCAGGAACGTCATCCGCCGCTGCCGGACCGTATTTGCGTCTTGAACGCGAATAAAATAGGTTCCTGAAGCTGCCTTTTCCGGTTTCCAACTAATCTGATGTTTTCCCGTTGCCATCGGACCCGAAAATATTTGTTCAACCGTTTCACCAATCACATTCACGACCGTAATGTTGAGAAATCCGGGTTCATTTATTGTGATATCCATTCGAACCTGGGGATTAAAGGGATTCGGATAGGCCGGACCCAGCGTGAATTGGCGCGGCAGGGAAGGTTCGGTCCCGATGGAAACGGCTGAGGGATTATAAAAGGCAAAGGATCCCGGGAGGGCTCCCACGGGAAATTGAGCCAACATTGTTGCGGATGTATTCAATACTGTTACCGTGTCCGGGGCGGTGTAATTACTGGTGGCCAGATAGATGTAGGCATCCCGGGCGGCAGCCGCATAGACATTGCCGGAAACGAAATAGCCATTCCCCATATCAACCGATAAATCTCCTTGGAGCGGGGCTAATCCGCCGGGAACACCGCGATACACCTGGCCGTCAATCAACACCAGATCATCATAACCCATTGCATTCCCATATTCATGCGTCATCACGTTGCCGGTTGCAGTGGAAATAGTGGAAGTTCCGCTCATGGCGTTCCAATTGGCATCGTAATACGTACTGGTGACAAACAGCGTGGAATCTTGGGCCAGAATACCTGTTGGACCGGGGACTACGGTGAAGGAATCAACCAGCGTCGGGACGGGATCGGTCTGAATCCGGTACACCTGGTTATTTACTGACCAGTCGCTATGCATGGGGGAGGTGATCCATATCGTGGAGCCCTGAACAAGCATCTGTTCCGTTTTTGCATTGGGAATCACCAAGGTATCGGTAACGGTGAAGGTGTTTAGATCCACGACCAGTAATCCTGATAAATTCCAGGTGGAGATAAACGCTTTTGTTCCGGCAACCGCAATATATCGGGGACCCACTCCCGGAACCGACAGGCTGGCCACCGGGGTAAACCCGTTTGAAAGATCGACTTTTTCAATGGTATGGGAATTATTCATAACGATATAGAGTTCCTGTCCGTTCACCGTCAGAGACTGGCCTGTATCTCCCAGAGGATTGGAATTGGGGTCCCAGTATAACGGTCCGGTTGCTCCGGTTAAATCGTCGGTAAACGACCAGAGGGTAGCGTTGGGGGTCTGGAAATTGCCTTCGCAAAGAACGAAAATCTCCGTCTGAGCAAATAGAACCGGGGCCAGAGTAATTGCCAGTGTTATCAAGCGTTTCATTTATTTCTCCTGTTTGGGTTGAAGGGTAAGGGTGAAGAGGACGGACCGTCCCGGCTCGGGATAGCCCTGAACGGTT
>JAADFQ010000240.1 GCA_013152835.1 FCB group bacterium | reverse complement strand
TGACATCGGGTACGGCCCGGTATGAATTAAATCCCGCCGCTTGGGGAAGCGTAACATGGGCTGATAAACGTTTCATCGTATGGATACTCCTCATTCAGTATAAAATCACTGCGTCCTTTCAATCAATACTAAAAAGATGCGCGCAAGACGAATACAGCGGGATGATCGCTGAAGTGTACCGTATCATCCGCATCGGAGAGATGCGAACCGGCCGGGGCAACTCAGTGAGGATTTCAGGACGTATGGGACCAGTGCACTGGATTATTGGCTGAAATAACCTACGGACGCGGACATTCAGTTTCGAGAATATTTTCAGAATAAATGTGTATATGTTTCTATTATTTGTTATATTCCACAAATATTAGAAATGAAAAGAATAAGTTACCTGGAATTTCATGAGGCGCTTTCGGCCTACACCGTGTTTTCCGTTCAGGAGATCCGGAAGCATTTTCCCCGATTTGATACCCGGAGACTGGTGGAGTGGCAGGAGCGGAAATACCTGTATAAATTAAGAAACCGGTACTATTGTTTTACTTCCCCGGCCGGGGATGAGTCGCGCTTAATCCATATGGCGAATGCCCTCTATCGTCCGTCGTATGTGTCGCTGGAATCTGCACTTGCCCGTTACGGGTTTATTCCGGAAGGTGTTTTCCAGATGATTTCCTGCACGCCGCTGAAAACACAAACCTTTACGACGCCGGTGGGAACCTTTGTCTATCGGCATCTGAAACCGACCCTTTATTTCGGCTACCGGCTGGAAAACTGGCAGGACCGGCATCTGGCGATTGCCGACCCGGAAAAAACGCTGATCGACTATGTATATCTGCATTCCCAGATCCGGGATACCCGTGATTTCAGCCACTTGCGCTGGAACCGGCAGGCGATTCGTGAACGAATCTCGCTTACCAGAATCACCGACTATGATACCCGAATTTCATCACCGGCGGTACACCGGCGGATTAACCTCTTGAAAAGATTCCTGTATGCTGAGTCTGACTGAAATCAAATCGTTTTTCCCCGATACGCTGCAGGCCTACCCCCGGTTTATGCTGCGGGAATATGTGCAGGTTAAGATTTTAGACCTCTTGTTTAACCAGGAAGACGCGGGACGACTCTCATTTTTGGGTGGAACCTGTCTCCGTCTGCTTCACGGGAATCAGCGCTTTTCGGAAGATTTGGATTTTGATAACCGGGGCATGAGCAAAAAGCAGTTTAATCAGTTACTGGTCACCCTTCAGCGACGCTTGCAGCAGGAAGGGCTGGCGGTGGAAATGCGCCCCGTATACCGGACCGCCTGGCATGGATATTTTCGGTTTCCCGGATTATTTGCCCGCTATGGTCTCTCCGGTGACCGCGACGAAAAATTGTTTATCCGGATTGATTCGGAACCCCAGCAGATTGGGTATGAACCTCAGCGGATAATTCTGAACCGGTTTGAGGTGTTCACCACCGTTCTTGCGACACCGCTGCCGCTGCTACTGTCACAAAAATTATTTGCAATCCTGAATCGTCGGCGGAAAAAGGGCCGGGATTTCTTCGATGTTGCGTTTTTACTTGGCAAGGGCATCCGTCCCGATTATGCTTATCTGGAGAAAAAAATCGGGATCCTCCACGCCACCGCTTTGCAACAAGCCATCATTTCCGTTTGCCGGACCAATGATATGCGGGCTCTGGCCCGGGATGTGGAACCCTTTTTATTTCAGACCGGAGACGTGAAGAAAGTCCTCCTCTTTGAGGACTATTTTACCCAGGTGATGGGCGACGGGTGATGGCGCCGGCCGACGTTCCCATGTATCGGACACTTCGGCCGGTAATCGGCAAGAGAAGTTTACGTTGTTCTAGGGTATGCTCCGGGGTGATCTTGTTCCCCAAAACCAACCCATTTTGGGATCATCCTTTCGCAATCTTCACATCGGTTTCGGGGGTATAGTTCCCGCGCCGAATATCCGCAGACCAGTGCTGTTCAATACGCTGAATCTCGGTGGGGGTTAAGGTATACTGATTTTTTTGATACCCCTTTTGTGATTCAATATAGGCTTCGAAAGCGGGACGGGCTGTGGAAAAGCCGGATAACCCCAATTCAGTATAAATCCGCCGGGTCTCTTCCAGGGGGTGGCGTTGCGTTCGAAATCTTCAAATTTGACCTCCACCAGGTTGCCGGCCGGTATTCGGTGCTTATCCTGTTGGTACCGTTCCATCATCAGGCGGTAAATCGTGAGGATATTTTCATCCAAAATTGATGGTTCAAGGGATTGCAATTGCCAGTCGACGATATAGGCCGTGTAAAAATTTCGGATGGAGGGGAACATGACGTAGGGATTGCGCTGGAGAAAGATGAATTTGGCTTTGGGGAAAAGGGCCAGAAGATCGGGTATCCGGGCCGTATCCGGCGGATTTTTTATTAGCAACTGTTTGCCCTGGCTGGCCAGGGTGGCAGCCTTTAAAATATAGCGGTATGCTGTCTCCCATTCCTGCCGTGCGGTAGGGTCTTCGAAAAGAACCGAACGATAGAAATAGTCCCTCATTTTCCGGGGAAAACAAAAACCCTGGTAAAAGCCGTAGGGTGTCAGATTCCCGATGGCGTGTTCCGGCTCCTCGGGCGATTCCGGAGAAACGAGAACATTGTCCATGGGTCGTTTCTCATGCAGGAAAAGATTGAAAATGTTGCGGATGGGGCGACCCAACAGAAACAGTTCCGGCAACAGGGCCTGGGTGGTGGAAATGAATCCCCACTGCCGATCCTGGGTCAGCAGGTTCATCAGGTAGGTCCCCACGCTGCGGTAATGTCCCAGGACAAAGACGGGATCGCCCGCAAGTGTGGTCTGGTCAATTTGCCGGCTGAAAACGGCGCTTTGCAAGCCCCTTACCGGTGCAAACAGGAGGGTCATGAAGGTGATGTAAACGGCCCGCCAGATATAGGGACGTTCCACCGGATCATTGTCGCGCAACAGCCGGATCCAGTTTGAAAAACGTCCCCCGGCCAGGGGGTTTTCGGCGATTTTCAACCGGGGCTGTTTTGCATTCATATTATGGTCTTTCTAGAAACCGGCCCCTACAGTTACCGGGAGCGTGTTTCATCATTGAGGATGAGGACTTTGGTATGGGTCTGAATTTGATGTAGGAAGTATCGTTTTGAGGTTCTATTCCGGAACCGGAAATTATTCCTTGTCGTCCTGGGGCGGGGTAACGGACCCGGTGGCCCCGGTTTGAGATCAGCGATGGTGTTAACGTCATTAAATACGGCAATAAAATATTTTC
>JAADFQ010000239.1 GCA_013152835.1 FCB group bacterium | reverse complement strand
TGGATACGCAACGTACGGAGATCACGGCAAAGCAACCGGAAGCCTCCGGCGAATCCTTAATATCCTCGGGAACGATATTTCGGAATTTTGAACTTTCGCCAACCGGTGGAAATGATTTTACCGGGGGACTCCAACTACAACTGCAAGGAAAACTGACTCCCGATATTACCGTCAGCGGGATTCTTTCCGACCAGAATTTCCCGATCCAACCGGAAGGTAATACGGAAGCCCTGGAAGAAATTGATCAGGTTTATCTGGATATTTCCCATCCCAATTTCCAGATCAACGCCGGTGATCTGAATGTTGATCTGCGCTCATCCCGCTTTGCCCGTCTGGAGCGGAAAGTGACGGGAATGAAGGGGAATTTTCAGGTTGGCCCCTGGTCCGGTGATGGACTTGTGGGTGGAAATGGCGGACGATATACCACCTATTCTTTCAAGGGTCAGGATCAAAACCAGGGCCCGTATCCGCTGATTTCGAAAGAAGGGAAGACCCCGGTTTTTGTTATTGCAGGCAGTGAACGTGTCTGGGTGGATGGTAAACGCCGTGTCCGCGGTGAAAACCGCGATTATATCATTGATTATTCCACCGGTGAAATTACGTTCATGTCCCGGATCATTATTCTGGACGACACGGATATTTTTGTCGAGTATGAATACCGCGACGGAAAGTACAGTCGGGGCCTGGCGGAAACGGGACTTCAACATACGTTTACATCCGGGATAAACCTGGGAATCCAATGGACCCGCGATGCCGATAATGTTCCCGCCGGAGTCCTGTCTTCCGAAGACCGGCAGGCTTTAACACACGCCGCCGGCAATTCTGTCAAACGATCCACCGCAATTCCCGATTCTACCGGCGATTATTTCTATACGGGCGTGTTTTATATGTATGATCCACATCAGCTCAATCATGCACTTCAATATTACCGAATCACATTCGAAGCCGATCCGGACTCGGGAGCTTACCGTCGACAAATATCTTCGGATGGACAAATTTACTATGAATACGTTTCCGATTCCTTGCGCACGGAAAACCTGGATTTATTTTCCCCCTGGACACGGATAGAAGCGCCGGAACAGTTGGATTTGTGGACTATCCGTTCGTCGGGACAGCTGGGAACTTCCGGGCATTGGGAGTTCACCGGTCACGGATCGATGTATCAGGACAACCGTTTTTCATCACTGCCAACCCGGAATAAAACCGGGGTCGGGTCCAGTTTTATCGCGGAAGGGGAACTGGGAGGAGCGGGATCAATCCGAATGAAATATGCTGTCGAGGATTGGTACCGGACAGCCGCTTTCACGGCCCTGTCCAACGATCGGGATGTACGCTTCAATCGCAACTGGAACCTGGCAAACAATCCCAACGGGCGGGAACATCTTTCCTCGATTAAACTGGGTTTGAACAAGGGCGACCGTATTCAGGGGGATTTGATACTGGCCCGTTATCAAAACCGGGATAAAATTCGGTATCGCTACCGGGGAAATATGGAAGCAAGCAGCCGGTGGGTTCCCCGGGCTACGGCGGCGGTCACCTACCTGGACCTCAATCAATCGCCTTTTTATCAAACCAATCTGAATGTGTCACTCTTGCCCTGGAAAATTCATCCGCAGATCCGTTTTTCTTCCGAACAGGCTCCCCGGGCCACGAGGTACGAATCGGCCGGGACCGGCCTGGAAATCCGAAATAAAAACAGCGAATGGCGGTTTGGTCTGGATCGGCGCCTGGATTGGATCTACCGTGATTCCGTCTTTCATTACGAATCTGCAGATTGGATTACCACCCTGGACGGACGGTTGAAAACACAATCCGGTTGGAATGTGGCCTTGAATGGTTCCTATCGCCGGAAAGGGAATGAATCGGCTTCACGGTATTTCACTTCCACGATGGGACAGATTCAGGTCAATTATCGCAATAAAAAACGTACCCTGGTGTGGAATAGTTCGTCCCGGCTGGAAGAATCACAAGTACAAACACGAGCTATTGTTTACGATTCTGTGGGAAACGGATTGGGGCAATATCGATACGACCCCGTATTTCAGGAATATATTCCCGATCCCAACGGTGCCTTTATCGGGACCGTCGTATTAACCGGGGATCGGCATCCGGCCGTATCGCTGGATGCCCGGCAACGGTTGGAAATGAATCGGTTACTACAACACACCCTTCATCTCCGGTCAAGCCGTCTGGTCCTGGATGCTTCCAATCGCTACCAGGGAAAAACCCCGAATATTCAGGACATCTTCTCGCCGAAACTCAATTCGGAAGAAATTGAGAATAATAAAAGTGCCTTCAATCAGGAATGGGATATATCACTGAATGCCGTTCCCCTGAGAATTCGTGAATGGTCCCGATACAGCCTGAATTTCCAGGGATTGGACCCTCGGGGAAAAGATCTCCGGCGTTCCTCCGAATGGGGCGTTGAACATCAATATTCCGTCACCAGGGCGGCGCGTTTGACGGTTTCCCTATCCGGAGACCGTACCAACACGGAATCAACCGTCAGCTCACTGAGAAACCGCTCATCTGGCTCTACCTGGTTTGAACCGGGACTGAAATTTTCGGGATCGCGAAAATATCAACTGGATACCCGACTCCGGTTCGCCGGAAGCAAAGGCACCCAGACCCAGGGAAAATTTAATGTTAAGGGAAAAGGACTGGTAATTGACGGTTCCTGGTTCATCGGTCGAAATCATCGGATTCAGGGGCAGTTGGACTGGTTCCTGGTTACCAACGGGGGCCGGATAACCGATCTTCCCTCGGATGCCATGAAGGGGTACACCTTAGGACCTTCTTTTCGCGGCCAGCTCCAAAGTCTCTGGACTTTGGGAAATAATTTCCATCTGAATTTATCGTTGAATTATATCAATGATGCCCATTACGACAACTTCATTCATTTTTCAGGAGAAGTTCGTGCGTATTTCTAAACGGCTCCTGTACGGGATCATCGGACTTACCATTCTCACGGCCCAAAGTCGGGAATTTTCCATTAACGACACGGCTCAGGTTAAAACGCAATTGGAACAGGATCTCATGCTACGAAATGACTGGGGAAGTACCTGGAATTTGTATGGATTCCGCTCCGCTGCAGGCTTGGCGGAATACCGCTTTCGGAAGCAAATCGTGACCCCCGATTCCCTGCTGATCACCGGATCCGGACTCGTATCTCCATCCATAACGCGGCGCCTTTTTGAACCGCTGTTATCCCAACCCCTTATTTATGGGACCGATCGCAGTTTCACGGACATTCAGGATGCTCATGCCTTTATGAATCGGAAGTCGGATATTTCCTATGCTCTCTTCCGCGGCAAACCGGTAGCCCTCATCGATTTTAATCCCGACTTTGCCAGTGAAGTGAGTGGGATTGCCGGGGGACAACGCACGGCCAATAATGATTGGATATTGACCGGTCAAATCCAGGTTCATCTGGAGAATATCTGGCGTTCCGCCGGGTCCCTTGATTTTCATTGGGAACGGTTGGATGAAGCATCGCAAAAAATATCCGTGGGTATTGATGAACCGTTTCCCTTCGGATTGCCGATTGGCGGCGGTGGGGCGTACAGCCAGGAAATTCACGCCGGATTATTTACCCAGACCCGACAGGAAATCTATGTGTCGGGAATCGGCGGTGTCCTGGGACGCTGGTACGCCGGATCTTCAGTCATTCGGACATTACCTACGTTCGACGGAAAAGCAGCCGGACTAACGGCCTTGCGCGAACGCTTGATTACGCTGAAACTTACCCGGAATTCCCTGGATGACCGTTGGCTGCCTGAACGCGGATTGCGACGTGAATCAAAACTGGAATTCGGATCAGAGAAGGGAACGGCAGGCGATCGGATTCTGTTGAAAATTCACTATTCCCGCGAACGATATTATATTCCGAATCCGGCATGGGTGTGGAAAATTAAAATGCGTGCTGATGGCATTTTCAACGGCCGGGAAGCAGTTTCCGATTATCAGATCATTCGATCCGGCGGGATTCAGACTATCCGTGGATATCCGGAACAATTTTTCACCGCGGAACGTCAATTCATAGTGTCGGTCGAAGGTCAACCGGTAGTAAATGCCAAAATGCGGGGCGTAGTGTTTATTGACGCAGGCTGGTTTTATCCCGGAATATCACCGTCACCATTAAGCGGGGGAGTGGGATTTATTCAAAATTCCAAGTCCGCCATGATTAAATTCTATTATGGAATCAGTCGTGACAATTCATGGACTGAGGGTCAAATACATTTTCAAATAATTAATAAGTTTTGATGCAGAAAAAAATACTCGAAATATTATCACAAAATCCGGGACAGTCGATGACGCCCCGGGAAATCCAAAACCAGTTGGGGATAAAATCCCGAAATACCCGCCAAATTAAATCCGAATTAAAGGGATTGGCAGCAGCGAACAAAATTCGCATCCTCAAGGGCGGAAAGGTGCGTCTGGTAAAAAAACAAACCTCAGTCGAGGGCAAATTGACGATGAACCAAAAGGGCTTCGGATTTGTAATCCTCGATGAAGATGTGCCGGATGTATTTATTCCCCGTAATTTTATTCGTGATGCGATCAATGGCGACCGGGTAAGAATTCAGGTATTTACCAAGCGGCATGGAATGCGCACCTGGGGAAAAATCATTGAAATTGTTGAACGAAAACGCAGTTCTTTCGTGGGAACCCTGGTCAAATCGGGACACAACTGGACACTGGAAATATCGCCGTTTACCCCGGAACGAGGAATTCGGGTCCGGAAAGACAAGCATCAGGAATGGAAAGCCGGCCAGACTGTCGTCGCAAAAGTCGTGGACTGGGGTAGTGCTCAAACTCCATTATTTTGCGAAATCACGAAGATCATCGGGGACAGCAAGGATCCCCGGAATGATTTTGAATTAATCGTTCAATCCCATGATTATTCGGCTCAATTCCCGGAACCGGTAACCAAAGCCCTGACATCGATCGGGAATCGTTTTATTCAGAAGCACGCATCCCGGCGACGCAATTTGCGTAAACTCCGGGTGCTTACCATCGATCCGGCCAGCGCCCGGGATCACGACGATGGTTTATCCATCCGACGAAATTCATCCGGATATGAGCTGGGAATTCATATCGCCGATGTAAGCGAATTCGTCCCCCTTCATTCCGACCTGGATAAAGAAGCATTTGCCCGTGCCACCTCGGTATACCTGCTCGACCGGGTGGTTCCCATGCTGCCTGACAGACTGTCCGGGGATTTATGTTCCCTGATGGAAGGGAAAGACCGTCTGGCGTTATCCGTATTGATTCAGATGGATCGCCAGTTTGCCATTCAGCGCTGGGAAGTGGTGGAGTCCGTTGTCAAAACACATGCCTTTCTCACGTATCAGGATGTGCAATCCATTCTGGATGGGAAAGAAAAATCACCTTACGCTCAGGACTGTCAATGGTTGTGGTCGCTGGCAAAAACCTGGTTCCGGAAACGATCCGAAAAAGGGAGCATCGATTTTGATATTGCAGAGCCGGTTATTGAACTGAGTGAGACCGGAATTCCTCACAGCATAACCCCCAGTGAACGTCTCGACAGCCACCGCATTGTGGAAGAATGTATGCTCCTGGCCAATCGATTGATCGCCGAACGATTCGGTGGTGACGCAGACCGGGGAGGTGCTTTGATTTACCGGGTGCATGAAAAACCGGGTGAGGAACGCCTGGCAAGCTTCAGTCGACTGTTATCCAATCTGAATATATTGCCGGATCAGCCGGACCGTTTCCATGATCCTGCCGCCATTCGTGATTTACTGATCAAGGTTGAGGATTCCCCCTACAAGAATTTAATCGAAACCCTGGCCCTGCGATCCATGGCCAAGGCACGCTATTCGACGGCGAAAATCGGCCATTTCGGTCTGGCGTTTAACACCTACTGTCATTTTACCTCTCCCATCCGTCGCTATCCCGATTTAACCGTGCACCGAATGATCAAGGCGGAATTGAACGGGAAACCGTCGCCTTATTCGGTGGATGAATTGAACCAGATAGCCAGTTGGACAACGGAGCAGGAACAAAAGGCCTTGATCGCCGAGCGTGAGTTTATTCGTCTGAAACAATTGCGCTGGCTGAACGAGCGAATCGGAGAAGTATTTTCCGGGGTAATTTCCGGAGTCATCGGCGCCGGATTTTTCGTGGAGCTGGAAACTTCCCTGGCAGAAGGACTCGTACCGGCGATAACTCTGGGTGATAACGTGGTTTTCGACGAAGAGAAATATCAGCTTCAGAACCGGAAAACGAAGGAAACCTATGCCTTGGGTGATTTGGTCAAAGTCAAAGTGATTTCGGTCGATTTGAAGAAGCGAAGGGCTAATTTTATTCTCGCATGAATTACGACATTCACCGGCAAACCAGAATCCTGATCGGGCTCATTATCGTGCTGATGGCCACCGGATGTGGTGTCAAGCGGAAGGCGCTGGGTGCCGAAAATGAAATCATTATCCTGGCATCCAGGAGCGACCGCCCTGCATTGCGTAAAATTCTGCAATCGGTTTTTAATGATACCATTTTCACGCCTCAACCGGAACCGGCCTGGATACTTCACTTCACCGATCCGGAAGGGTTGCCGGATTTGAAACGACGGACATTACTGGTCATCGGTTCCCTGGGAGATCAGACCCAAAACCCGGGCACAAAAGTTCTCCGCTCTTTGCTGGGTTCGGATCGATTCCAAAAGACCCTGGAACCTGGTGAACACGTTATTTTCACCCGGGATCAATTCGCCAAGGATCAACTTTTGTTAATCCTTAGCGCCAGGAATAAAACGGATCTGTTTCAGGAAGTGATGGAAAAACGGGACCTCATCCGTTCACAGGTTGAAAAATTGTATAATCAGCGGCAGGGGAAATACCTGTTTTCGTCCCATCGTCAAGAAAAGTTGGAACAACAACTGGCAGTAAACTATGGATGGAAATTAAACATTCCCTGGGGTTGGGATATGATCGTTGACAGTTCCGAAGCGCAATTTGTCTGGTTGGGACGGGAAATGCCGTATCAGTGGCTGTCCGTTCATTGGGTTCAGGGATTGGTTGCTGCCGATGATTCCAGTGCCCGTGCGATAACTCGGGATTACCCATTGAATTTCTATAAAAATATCCGTTATACCGATTTCAAATGGAAGACGAAACCGGTTGATTTCTTGCACTGGACGGCATGGAAAACCACCGGCGTGTGGGAATCAACGGATGAGCCCAAGGGGGGACCTTTCGTTCATTATGTATTTTTTGACGGTGTTACCGGTCGTACCTATGAGATCAGTTTTCTGGTCTTTGATCCGGGAGGCGAAAAAGCGATTCGTTTACGGCAGATGGATCTGATTGCCCATACCTTCACGGTAATTGAATGACCGCAAAACGGATACTGGTTACCGGAGCCGCCGGGCAACTGGGGCAGGCCGTCCGGGATGTCCGCTCTCCTGAGGCAGACTTCATTTTCACCGATGTGGTGATTCCACCTGAATTGACACCGACTACGGAAGTCATGGACATTACCGACCGGAAATCAATCGGCAATATATTGGATGAAACCCAACCGGACTGTATCCTGAACTTAGCCGCCATGACCGATGTGGATGGATGTGAGCTTAAACCTGAACTGGCCAATAGAATTAATGTTGAATCAGTGAAAAACCTTCGTGAATTGTTTTCGGGACTCATCGTACACATTTCCACCGATTATGTATTTGACGGTCTGGCTGGTCCTTATCACGAAGATGATCCGGTTCATCCGCTGAGCGTGTACGGTCAAACCAAACGGGACAGTGAACTGGTTTTGCAGAATGCCGGTGGGCCTTTTTGCATTATCCGTACCAATGTGGTCTTTGATTATACCCGGACCCGCGCCAGTTTCGTGAAGTGGGTCGTCGACTCGCTGAAGGCGGGACAACCGATCCGGGTTGTCGATGATCAGTGGAATAATCCCACCTGGACGGTGGATCTTGCGGAAAAATTACTGGTATTGATCCAAAGGGATGCACACGGACTTTACCACTATGGCGGCGCCGATTATTTGAATCGCTATCAGTTTTCCCATCGGATCGCCGACAAGTTCCATCTCGACAAAGCGCTCATTTCCCGGATCAGCACCTCAGAATTGAACCAGGCAGCACCAAGACCGTTAAAAGGCGGCTTGCATACGGACACAATTTGCAGGAAATTTAATTTTGCTCCATTGCCGTTAAATGAGGCCTTGGACGCAATTAAACAACGACTGGGAACATGAAAACACTGATCATATCGCCGACATACAACGAGCGGAAGAATATTACCGCTTTGGTTCAGGCCGTTTTTACGACCAGTCAGGATTACCATTTATTAATTGTAGATGACAATTCCCCCGACGGGACTGCGGAAAAGGTCCGGCAATTACAGCGGGCCTATCCCAATCTACATCTTGAGGTGCGCCAGGAGAAGAACGGGCTGGGAACGGCCTATTGTCATGGGTTTAAGTGGGCACTGGAACGGGATTTTGAAGCTATCGCCCAAATGGATGCCGATTTATCCCACAACCCGGAAGAAATTCCGGCCATGGTGAAAATGCTTCAAACCCATGATCTGGTCATCGGCAGTCGGTATTGCGACGGAATCAGCGTTGTTCACTGGCCCTTGTCACGATTAATCCTTAGTTACGGAGCCAATATTTACGCCCGGATCGTTACCGGAATGCCGATTAAGGACGGAACGGCCGGTTTCAAGGTCTGGCGTCGGTCAGCGCTGGAAACCCTGGGACTGGAAAAAGTAAAATCGCAGGGATATTCCTTTCAGATTGAAATGCATTTCCGGGCCTGGCAGAAAAAATTCCGCATTGCCGAACATCCGATTATTTTTATTGATCGCACGATTGGCGAATCAAAGATGTCCCGGCATATCATGATTGAAGCCGTTATCATGGTTTTACGATTGCGCGTATGGAGGATTTTGCGCTTAGCCCGCTGAGCTCTCCCGGGACATGAATTCATCTTCCGTGACCCTTCCATCTGTTTCGGTCCTGATCGTTAATTACAATGTTCGGGATTATATTATTCATTGCATCCAGTCCGTACGTCAGTCCGATTATTCCGGTACCGTAGAAATCATCGTCGTTGATAATCATTCCTTCGATGATTCGGTGGCAATGATTCGCAAACAATTTCCGGAGATCACCGTCCTGGCCAATGCAACCAACCGGGGCTTCGGCAAGGCGGTGAATCAGGCAGCCGAAAAAGCCACCGGCGATTATTTTCTGATACTGAACCCGGATACGGTGGTCCAGGAAAACAGCATTTCCAGGCTTATCACTTATGTACAGACGCATCCCGAAATCGGAATGGTGGGCCCCAAAATATTAAATGCGGATGGTACCCTTCAGCCGGCCTGTAAACGATCGTTCCCTACATTGAGCGTCGCCTTACCAAAAATCCTGGGGCTATCTTCCTTATTCCCGAAGAGCCGCTGGGCCGGGAAATATAATTTGACCTATCTTGACGAAAACCAGCCCCATTCTGTGGATGCAGTAAGCGGATCATGTATGCTGGTCCCCAAAACGATTTTTCACGAAGTGGGCGGTTTCGATCCTGCGTTTTTCATGTTCGGTGAAGATCTGGACCTATGTTATCGGATAAAAACACTGGGGAAGGAAATTCATTACACGCCCACAACTCAAATCGTCCATTATCAGGGTGAATCGGTAAAATCGGCTCCTTTTGACAGCCTGAATGCATTTTACACGGCCATGATTCATTTTTCGGAAAAACATTTCTCCCGGACATACAGTTTTTTAACCCGACGCTTGATCTCAATTGGAATCCGAATCCGGCGACTGATCTCGCTGTTGGGAGAATGGCGTACGCAAATCATCTCCCTGACCCTGGATGCGTTGGTGGTTCTGGCGGCTTTTCTCATCTCTATTCCGCTTCGGTTTGATGATTTCGAACCGATTACGTCCAGCTCCGGACTGGTTCCAGGCATCTATATTTTGTTCTGGTTGGGCGTGAATGCGGTGTTCCAGTTGTATTCCCGATATATTCTGTCCTATTCGCGGGCCATTTTATCCTCACTCACCGGATTTTTACTGGCGGTCGTTTTTACCTATTTCTTCAAACAATACGCCTTTTCCCGACTGGTGATTTTGGTGGCCACCCTGATTATCACCCTGCTCATTCCCGGATGGCGCGTCCTGGTTCATTATTTGATTTCACAGGGTTGGTTTCGTTCGGTAAAGGATCGCAACACACTTTTATTTACCAGAAAAACAGTAATAATCGGAACCGATCAGGAAAGCCGGAGGATCGCCCGGCACCTGTTAAAACGATTCGACACAGGACTGGACGTCGTGGGCTTCAGCGATATTCAACTAAAGGGCAATTCCGGTGATTTGCCGGCGCCCTTCCTGGGATTTGTGGAGGATTTACGTGCCATTGTAAATAAATATCACATTCGTGAATTGATTTTTTCCACCCGTGCCTTGTCCTATGAGGAGATCGTCAGAATTATGGATTTGACCAAGGAATTGAAACTGACCTATCGAATGGTGCCCCGGAACCGGGATATTCTCCTGGGAAAAGCGTCCATCGAAGAAATCGGCGACTATTCCTTTATGAATATTGAATATCCCTTATTCTACCGGTTGCACCGGTTTACAAAACGATTATTTGATATTCTGCTGGCCCTGATTCTCAGTATTATTTTCCTTCCGGTTACACTGGTCTTATGGGTCGTTAGAGGAATGAAATCCGTACGGTTTTGGGGCGAAAATGATACAACCTTTCGCGGTTTTCTGATAAATTCCCGCTCCCGTTTTTTACAGTCCCTGCCGCTTTTCCTCACTATTCTCCAGGGAAATCTCAGCTTTGTGGGTGCGCGATTAATTCCTGCGGATGGGGAGAAACCAGGATTAATATGCCGGCCGGGACTAACGGGACTGGACCGGATTCGCAACGTAGATTTGAACACAGAAGAGCACAATGCTCTGGATCGGTATTACATGCAGCATCAAAGTTTTACTCTGGACCTGGAAATATTAGTCAAATCGCTGGTACACTAATGAAACTCCAGTATTTAGAGTTCGAAAAACCCATTAAGGAATTAGACCAGGCAATTGCGGAATTGGGTGGTATTCAGGACAGTGTGGAGCTTACGCCTGAATTGAAAAAACTGGTGGCCAAACGAGAATCCACGATTAAAAAGATTCATGCCAAACTGAATCGCTGGCAACGGGTTCAACTGGCGCGTCACCCGTCCCGGCCTTACAGCCTGGATTATATACATCTCTGGTCCCCCGATTTTCTTGAACTTCACGGAGACCGGCTGTTTGCCGATGATCATGCCGTCATCACCGGACTGGGCGATTTGGAAAGTATCCCGGTGGTTTATATTGCTCAACAAAAAGGGCGTAATACCAAGGATAATCTGTATCGAAATTTCGGCATGATGCGGCCGGAAGGATATCGGAAGGCACTGCGCGTGATGAAATTGGCTGAGAAATTTCATCGTCCGGTGGTTACCCTGATCGACACAATTGGTGCCTATCCCGGCATCGGCGCCGAAGAACGGGGACAGGGAGAAGCGATCGCCCGTAATCTTCTGGAAATGGCCCGGTTAAAAACGCCGATCATTTCCGTTGTCATTGGCGAAGGCGCCAGCGGTGGCGCATTGGGAATCGGCGTTTGCGATCGCCTGTTAATGCTGGAAAATACCTGGTTTTCCGTTATCAGTCCCGAAGGATGCGCCTCCATATTATGGCGCGACGCCGCCAAGGCTCCCGTCGCTGCAGAAGCGCTGAAACTGATTCCCCGCGACCTGGAAGCTCAGGGAATCTGTGATCGGATTATTCCTGAACCGCCAGGCGGAGCCCATCGGAACCCCGGTATCGCTGCCCAGCAACTGAGAACCGTGCTGATAGAAGAAATTCGTACTCTTCAGGAACAGGATTCGGCATCTTATCTTGATCGTCGAATTGAGCGTTATCAGAAATTAGGTGCGTTTGCATGATCGAGCATCATTATTCGGTAACGGTGTACTATAAGGATGTGGATCAGATGGGTATCGTCTATTATTCACGGTACCTGGAATATTTTGAAATGGCCCGAACCGAATGTTTAACGTCTATCGGGCTCTCGGTTACCGAATTGGAAACGACCGGGATCTTTTTACCGGTGGTGCATTGTTCTTGTGATTATCACCTCGGAGCGCGGTTTGAAAATCGGTTGGATGTTGTTTCCAGAATCATGGAAAAACCACGCTCTACGCTACGAATTGATTACTCGATCTATCGGGAATCGGATCATAAGCAACTGGTTACCGGACATACCTTACACGCCTTTGTTAATCGGAATGGCAATCCGGTTCGTCCGTCTAAAAAGATTCTTAACGTCATCACCCAAGCATTAACATCGTGAGGATGAAATGAAAAAAATAATGCTCATCACTATAGCGCTCGGGCTGTGGTCTTGCGGAAGCAAACAATCGGTTTCGTTGGACTGGAATCGAAAACCCTTTGCCGATGTGCTGAATCAAAATCAGGGAAAAATAATTTTCGTTGAATTCTACACCGATTGGTGAAGTTGGTGTAAGCGGCTGGATGCCGACACGTTTTCCGATCCCCAGGTCCAAAAATTCATGGGAGATCATTTTATTTCTACACAGGTAAATGCCGAAAAAGGCGAGGGAATTCAAATCAGGAAAGATTATTCCATATCGGGATACCCTACAATGATATTCGTCGATTCGGAAGGCAAAGAGATCGATCGAATTATTGGTTATCGTCCTCCGGATGTGTTTTTATCTAAAGTCGACAGTGTCGCCAAAAACCTGGGGACGGTTCCGGCATTGGAAGCATCCGTACAAACCAATCCCAACGATGTTGCCCAGTGGAAACGTCTCGCCGCTAAATACGAAGAACGGGGCGCATATCCCGAAGCACTGAAAGTGTGGAATACCTTGGCCGAATTGGACGGTGGGCAAACTGACCTGGTGGCCTATAAAACTACGGCGCTAAAATCGAGGATTGACCATAGTCCGGACCCACTGGTAGACTTTATCGATACGCATCCCGGGAATCAGTATTTGAAAGATGCCTATTCGGCGGCGTTGTCATTATACCGGCGTGCAGAAAAGCCGGAAGCGGAAGGCGATTTGTATCTTAATTTTGTGACCTATATGGAAAAACAGGGCTTAGGGAGTCCGGGGCTCTGGAATGGTTTTGCCTGGCGAATGACGGAAATCAACCAACATCTGGATGC
>JAADFQ010000238.1 GCA_013152835.1 FCB group bacterium | reverse complement strand
TGGGTGGATAGGTGACTTTGGCCCAGGTAGGTTCTTCCATTTCAGTCCAGCGGCGATAGGCTTTCAAACGCCAGTCCAACAGCCAGTCCGGTTCCAGTTTTTTTCGGGAAATGGCCCGAATCACATCTTCGTTCAATCCCGGTGGCAGGGTGTCCTGGGCGATATCCGTGACAAATCCGTACTGGTATTCCTGCTCAATGGCGGAATCGATAGTTTGTTGATCTGTATCTTTGGTGTTCATCGGAGATTGTAACTCATGAAGGTTTATTCCCGGCCTCATCGCCGGTGATTTGTGCCAGTGTGAGATTGTCGAATACCGATTTAATCGTGTTGTTGACCCGCTGAATAGGTAAGCGAATATTACACTGATGAAGTTGGATGCAATCGGAATCAATATTACAGTCAACCAAACCCATCGGACCCTCCAGTATTTCCACAAATTCAGTGAGGGAAATGGCCCCCAGCGGCACTTTCGCCCGATATCCGCCGTTGGGACCCTGGACCGGTTCGACGATCTTTTCCCGGGCCAGTTGCTGGAGGATTTTCGCCAGTAATTGAAGGGGAATAGTGTACTGCTGCGCGATCTCCTTGGCTTTGGTGATATCGCCAGGGGCTTTCCCGTGCATGTGCTGCAGCGCGATGAGGGCGTATTCGACTTTTCGTGTAAGTTTTAACATATACGACTATTATTGTCGTATTAATTTACACACAATGGGAGGCCGCGGCCAATAAAATAATCAGGTAGTATATTCCCGGTAGGAGGACTCAGGAACGGACGAAAATCACCGAATCGGATCTTTCCCGAATCCGCCCGATAATCCCGGCTTTTACCGGAGAAACGGAGTTGTACTGCACTACATATTGTTCCGCCTGTTCAGGTTCCATCACCAATAATAATCCGCCGGACGTTTGTGCA
Organism: FCB group bacterium; assembly: GCA_013152835.1. Lineage (GTDB taxonomy): Bacteria > Fidelibacterota > Marinisomatia > Marinisomatales > J089 > J089. The sequence continues at coordinate 12,345 of JAADFQ010000238.1, read as the reverse complement.
TCGGTGGTCATGAGTAATTCATGGGGCGTCAGGGATGAATCGAATTCGGTTACCGGTTGAACATGAGCCAGATTTCGTTTGGTTCCGCCGGGGACAATATTTTGAGCGATCAGATCAACTACTCCGGGTAAGAAGGGTAATTTTGAAAAATCGATCTCTGAGGAAACCCGGCTGGCATCGCAGAGTTCCTTCAAATGTCCCAATAGTCCGAACCCGGTTACGTCAGTTCCCGTCGTAACACGAAAATGCCGGGCGGTTTCGGCGGCAATACGATTCAACGTTCGCATGGATTCGATGGCGGCGTTCATGGATTCGACAGGCGCCACTCCTCGTTTGATCGCCGTGGCAATAATCCCGGTACCCAATGGTTTTGTTAATACCAATACCTGTCCCGGAGAAGCGCCGGCATTGGTGATCATGTCCTGTTCTTTTACTTCTCCGGTCACTACTAACCCATATTTAGGTTCCGGATCGTCCACACTATGTCCGCCGGCAATGGAAATGCCGGCTTCCCGGGCTTTGTCAGCGCCTCCCTGGAGTATCTGGGTCAGGATTTCATGGGGCAGAGTCTGAATCGGAAAACCAACAATATTCAATGCGAATAATGGCGTGGCACCCATGGCATAAATGTCGGAAAGGGAATTGGCGGCGGAGATTTGACCGAAAAGGTAAGGATCGTCCACTACCGGTGTGAAAAAGTCCACGGTCTGAACCAGCAAACGGTCATTATCAAGGCGCACCACGGCGGCGTCGTCGGCGTGGTTAAATCCGACGAGGATGCGATCGTCCTTTTCCATATTCAGGGGACCCAGAACCCGGGCCAGGTCTTGCGGACCGATTTTACACGCTCACCCGGATCCGTGGCTTAAGGTTGTCAGTCGTATTTCTTCGCGATTTTTCATCAGAGGAATTTAGAGGAAGAATAGGGAGCGGATACAGAGAAATTGATGGCGAATTCCTATATCGCACTTCGTAACGTTTTCAGGGTTGCTCCAATATTCTCCGGACCTGTTTTTGCAATTCCCCCGATTCCAGGTATTGATACAAGTCTTTTCCGGGGCAAAGCGTTTCGGTGTAATCTTTGTGACCTTTCAGATTCCAGAGCGGAACCGAATAGGTCCGGGCCAGGTATGCAGTGAGATTTACCAGGGAATTCCACTGGGCCTGCGTGACGGATTGTTCCTCAAAATTGCCCATAAGACAGATCAGGGCGTGCCCGGTCGGATCATAGGTCGTGTTCGTATCACCGGGATAGTTGAGCGGTCGTGCTTCATAGATCACGCCGTCCAAATCGACCATGAAGTGATAAGGAATATCCATCCAGGGACGCTCGGTTCGGCTCCATTCCTGAAGGTGGCGGAGATAAGCCACCGGATCCTTGTCTTCCGGGAAAAAGACGCCGCTGTGATGGATCGTAATCCGGGAGATCGTGTGTTGGGGAATCGTATCCTGCAGCGCTTTCCAGCCCCAGTCGGCACGCCGGACGACATTCAGACTTGACGGATACTCCAGTTCGGTAATAGGGAATATGGGCGGAGCGGTTGGGGCGCAGGACCAAGTCAGCAGAATGCCCAACAAGCAGGAGAAACGAACACTCATGGAGGAGCTACATCAACAGCCAAATAATCAGTTTACGCAGAATACCCAGAGCAAAGAAGGCCAGGAGCGGAGAAAGATCAATCCCCATGCCCAGGGGTGGTATCAGTTGCTGGAACGGTCTGATCAGGGGATCGGTGAGACGATACAGCCACTGGATAATATCGTTACGCGGGTCGTGGGGAATCCAGGACAAGACGACCCGGACCAGAAGGGCGAGCGTCAGGATCTGAAAGAGGAAATCAATAAGTGCTATCATGGGAAAAAATTACGTTAGGCGAGAATCCACGACCAGAAATAATTTGGTAAAAAAGATATTCTTCCGGGATACAATTCCGGCCTGATCACCGGAGGACCGAAATACTTCATTGCGGGATTAATCCCGCTGATGATTATTGCGTCAGTGATCGATCATCATATTCCCAAAGGGTGCGCCCTGTTCGATGGCGTCGTCAAAGGTGAGATGTGTGTGTGAAATCATTTTCCAGTACGGCCATTGCTTAGGAACGAATATCAATGCCTGAGTGACCGAAAGGACTTCCACCGGTAAAGTGGATTAAATACCAGTAAATCCACATGAAATCAAAGGCCAGAAGATAGGCGACAAACACGGGTTTTCCCGGTAATACCTTCAGCCAGTCTTCGTACTGCCTCATGCTTCCCGACGGGTCCTTGGGGTCCATTCGGACAGGCTTTTGGTTGTCCGGCCTACCAATCCATCGTTTTTGGGTCTCCGGCGGCGCCGGGTAATAGGTCCAAATTCGCGTAAAATGTATTGATCAGCGTTTTTTCAGATGTATAGACGGCTGACCCGAAACTCAACATGGAATGGGGATCGGGAATCGGGCCGTCGGTTTTCACATCTGTGCTCACCTAAATTTCGTTCATGATAAGATTCCGTATTTTATCCTGGTTTAGAGAGTATAACACCGACGGGACTGACTAAATAATATCCCTGAACAGCAGGGTGAATGTTGTGCCGATGCCTTTGGTACTTTCCACCTGAACGGAGACATGGTTCATTTCCAGATGATGTTTGGCAATCGCCATACCGAGGCCGATGCCCTGAAAGTCTTTCGTAAAGCCTTCACTCTCCTGAGTAAAAGTATCAAAAAGACGTTTCACGTAATCCGGTGACATACCGATGCCCGTGTCCCGGACAGTAAGAATATAGTGATCGGACTTTGATTTCACCGATAAAACGATATTCCCTGTTTCTGTATACTTGATTGCATTTTCAAGGATATTACCCACAGCTATTGAGATGCCATGCCGATCAGCCCGTATGGTGGCCGTCTTCGTATCCGCTTTGAACTCCAGTTTCAATCCTTTATTTCTGGCTTCAATACTGATCTCTTGCACTAAATCATCCATCAGTTGGCATAAATCAACAGTTTCAATCCGTAGTCGGTAGGTTCCCGCTTCTATCTGGGACATGTCCAGAATTTCGTGCACCGTGTGAAGCAATCTTTTCCCGCTGATGCGAACAATGTCGAAAAATTGTTGTTCATCGGTACCAAGTTTATCGCGGGCCAGTCCTTCGATAATTTCCGTAAAACCCAAAATAGAGTTGAGCGGTGTTCGGATTTCGTGAGACATGTTGGCCAGAAAGAGGGTCTTTATTCGTTCTCCCTGTCGGGCATTTTCCAAAGCTTCTTTAAGCGTCTCCTGTTGACGGGCCCGCACTAATGCGGCACTGGCATGATCGGAAAACGTTTCCAGAAGCGCAATATCTTCGGTCGTGTATTTATTTACCGTATAGCTTTGAACCGATAAAACGCCGATCACTTTCTCTTTTAAGAAGATTGGTGCATAGAGCAAGGAGCGGGAAAGACGGTTAGATCCAAACATAACGGTGGTGGGTTTCTTCGGAATCCGTTTTCGATTGATGACGCGCGGCTTACCCTGCAAAATAATGTTGTCTTTCATTCCGGCCAAGGGGCGGGAGTTGGAAGGAACCGGAACCGGAGCCAGCCCGTCTTCCAACGTATCTTCATTGTAAATGCCCGCTAAGATTCCCAGATCTTCGTCAACCAGGTCAAGACTGAAAGCATCGTAGTGAAACAGATTTTGTGCTTCTTCCGCCACAATCGGACCGATCTCGGAAATCTCCCAGACTTCATTCAATCGTTTGGCCAGATGACGTAAGGTAATCCAGGCTTTGGTCATCCGTTTCTGATCGGTGACGTCCCGGATAATACCCTGGTATCCGATAATGTGTCCGGCAGTATTCCGGTAGACGGAAGACGTAATTAGACAATCGATGAGCGTTCCGTCCTTTTTACGGAGTGTAAGCTCATAATCTTTCACATATCCCCGGGATTCAATAATTTGTTGGAATAATCGACGGTCGTTTTTGTCGGCATACAGATTTTCGATGGAAATCGAACGCAACTCCGTTGGACTGAAACCCAGCATATCTTCCATGGAATGATTGAAATCGATCAGGGTGCCGTCCGCTGAGGATAAGTAGATGGCATCCCGGGAATTTTCGAATAGTGTACGGAATTTTTCTTCACTGGCCGTCAGTGATTTTTCGACCTGCTTCCGCTTTATCGAAAACCCCAGGGCACTGGCGGCGGTTTGTAAAGCACTGATTTCCTGTTCGGACCATTCCCGTTCCGCAATACAATCATCAAAACCGATAAAACCCCACAGGTCCTGATCGACGAAAATCGGTAAAGCCAAGACGGATTGAATATCCTGAGGTTCCAGAATGGCCCGTTCAGAATCGGGGAAATGTTTCACCAAACCACAAATCGGTTTATTCTTCTGCATCGTCTTCAGCCAACGATCCATTCCACTGGCAATCCAGGGTATGTTTTGCAGTGCTGGTTCATTGATTTGCGGTGTTATGCCTTCCGCAACCCATTCGAATTGCTGGCTGGTCAGAGATATTCCATCGGAATCAACATGGTTTTTAAAAATATATACCCGGCTGACGCCGGTGGCGCGACCGAAACGATCCAACACATCCTGGGCTACTTCCGTCCAGGAAGGCGTTTTCAACAGAAGATTGGCGGTAGTGCTGATAGCATCCAGAATAGCATCGCGGCGATACAGAGCATCCCGGGCCTGTTTTTGCGTCGTGATATCCCGGGTTATACTCAAGAGCCCCGTGATTTTTTTATTGGCGCCATATAACGGTACGGAATGCGTTTCCATCCAGCGTTGTGTTCCTCTGAGTCCGATCAGTTTAAACACCAGTATTTCCCGGTGGCCGGCCAGGACGCGATCATGCATGGATTGAACCAGGGCACGGTGTTCAGGGGCAATTAAGTTCAATATTGGTAGTCCCCATACCTGATCCAGCGAATCGGCTTCAATCATTTCCAATCCCGCGGGATTAATATTGACCAGATTCCCATCCAGGTCTAATACTTTTACGCATTCCGGTTCAGCGTCGATGATAGTCTGCAGCCGGGATTTATGGCGTTTCAGTTCTTCCAGCGTTTGGGTAAGTTGTTGCTCGGCCGCGGCTCGTTTCGCCACATCTTTTTCCAATTCGTTTTTGGCTGCTTCCAGTTCCCCGGTGCGCTGGCGAACCAGATCTTCAAGCTGTTTGCGTAGGGTTGCTAATTCTTCATCGTTCTTTTTTCGTTTGGTAATATCGGTGAGAAAGAGGGAGAGACCCGTAATCCGGCCCGAGTCATCATAAACGGGGCTGTAAATATTTTCGTAATAAAATCGATTGGGCGGTTCACCATAGGCTTCGATCAGGGTGAATTGTTCCCCGGCTAATGCGCGATCAAAGTTTCGCCGGGCCTTTTTCCGGTCTCCGGGATTTTTAATAACGGTCAACATGTTCATGCCGATTTCAATATCCACACCCCAGATCGTCTTCATAGTTTGTTTGTGGTTCCGGTTGAAAGCAGTATAGCAGTAGTCCCGGTCCAGGGCGAAAATGACGATATTTTCCGGACTTTCAATAATCGAAGACAACAATAATTTAGTAGCGCTATGTTCCGTTTGTTTGTTCATGATTATTCAATATTATTGAATATTACCTGTTTTATTCCATAAATAATTACAAACATTGCGATAATAAATCAAATTATTTCACATAGTAAACGGAAGGTAATACATTTCACGAAAATATCCACATCTGTAGCCTCGCTGCAATTTTAACAATAACTCTCCCTATGAGAATATGACCTGCGTTTTGGCAGTCGGTATATCTGGCAGTGACGCGCTTCCCCGGCTCAGGTAATTTTAATTTAAACCGTGGCGAAAGTTTCAGTCCTTTTCCCGCAGCCGAAATTGGACGGCGATTCCGTAGGTAATCATGGGAATCACCAGATACGTAAGGCCAATATCCTTAAAATAGTTACCGATTGGCATTTTCATGGGACCGCTACTGAACATGAAAAGATCAATGACAATATTGATTATCATCCACACAATACCTGCGAAAACGGCAGCTTTACTTAGGTCCGATTGTATTTTCTTCAGATACAGATTGGCAAAGAAGACCGTAAATCCCACAAGTATGATAGTGATTAGGGTTTCAAAGAATATAGGATCAGTATTTTTGACGGGATAAATCAGTATGGAGCCGATAAATACGGTCAACCAGAGTAAAAATCCGTACAGATAAATAGTCCCTTGTTTATTCATAACTACCTCCCGGTGCGTTGCGTATTATCAATTATTGGAAACTAATCGGATCATCTGACCAACAATAATTTACAAAACTATGACCGTAAATATTGGGATAGTCACCTTTGCAGAATAATTCAAAATCCCGGTACCGGTAAAACCCATTTCGGAGATGGGGCGCAAATTTTCAGGTACCGTCTCAGGATTGGAATAACGCTCCCCGTGGATGTAATGTGTCGGGCATCACGGGCTTTCCCCGTGCATACGGAGCTAAGTTTTCTCCGAACCGTCTTCTAAAAAATAGTATTTCCGGGTCCGGTTTTCCGCTCAAATATTTTTTAGCGATTTTTCTGATTATGATTTGTGAACCCATTGGTTTTATATTTAATTTTTACAACGATAATAATGCTAATTAAACATAAAGCTTGTTAATGATAGAAGGGAAAAGTTATGAATAAAATGAAAGTGGTCTTTCTTGCTGTGATGGCTGTTGCCGTAGTAGCAGTAACTTCATGCGGGAAAGATGATACCAAGGACGCCAATCAGGCTGCTTATGATGCTGCTGATGGTGTCAGAGGTGCAAGATTATATGATCATGCGCTCAACGAATTAGGAATCACCGGTAAAGCGGCCAACGAATATTCTAATTACTATAGATGTAAAACCTGTCATGGTTGGGATTTATTAGGAAGCTCCGGTGTTGCCATTGGCCAGACCGGTTCCACTACCAAACCTGCACCGGCACCGGTTGATTTAATGGAAGTGCGTGCCAATGATGACATTGATGAAATCTTTGAACATCTCATTGCTACGGATGGACCTAGCTTTGACACATTCGATCCCAATCATAAGAATGAGATGCCTGCTTGGGGAACCATTCTTAGCGAAGATGATGCCTGGGACCTGGTAAAATTCATCAAAGAAACAGCTCATGATGTTTCCGAATTTTATGACATGGATATTTCATCCGGACATGCCGTATTCAGCAATATTGGTAAAGGTGGCGACGCCGCGGCCGGTCTGGTAACTTACAACGCGAATTGCGCCAGTTGTCATGGTGCCGACGGGACTAAAATAAACATCTATTGCAAAGGTGAATACCTGGGCGATATGTTTAGAGAAGATCCGCATGAGATTCAGCATAAAGCCATTTGGGGAATGCCCAATGATGTTGAACATATTGCTGCCGGTTGTGACCAAGCAGGTATGATGCCCGCTCAAAACATTACCGATCAGGACATTCGGAATATGATGGTCATGGGACAAGATACCACTGCTTTCCCCGGCGCCGGAGGTGACGAGTAAAAGCGGTCTATGATCTAGAAAATCACTTTTGATTTTCCTTAAGAGCGCCATCCTGATGATTCAGGGTGGCGCTCTTTATTTTACCCTTTACCGGTTCCCCTTTGGAAAGCATTTGAATTACTATAAATGTTAACTTCTACACTGTGACTCACAACTTCATTTGTCTTCCATTTTTGTAAAATTATCATTACCAGTAATAAATAAACTCCTGTTCTCACGATGTAAATCTGAGGGTCAAGCGACATGATTCCGGTGTCCCGATTTTCAGGAAACGTACGATCAACAGCTTAAACAATATTTCCTTTATTGTTTGTAAAGTGACGGAATTGTGACGGGTATTTCATATTAGTGGTTATTTTCTTATAATTATGTATAACAATGGATAGAACAAAAAAAGCCCCTTTTATCGACGACAAAAGGGGCTTTAAGAGGGGTGACTCCGGTGCGATTCGAACGCACGACCAACGGCTTAAAAGGCCGCTGCTCTACCAGCTGAGCTACGGAGTCAGAAGAAAAAATATCTCAAAAGACGATGACTAACGAGGCTATTACACTCCCGATCTGTTGGGAAGCTACGAAGTCAATAAAGATGAATTCTCCAAAAAAGCGGACGCAAAATTAAGGTGGAGCGTCCGTTTTAAAAACAGAATTCCACCGAATCTGTAAGGACGGTATTCAAGCGAGACGACCTTCGATGCACGTCGTATCAAATCCGCCCCGGGTATTATAGATGGTCGTGACCCGTAACCGTTCCGTTCCCAGGAGCTGTTTCAGATCGTCGTAGATCCGCTTGGTGGCAGCCTCCTGGTAAATACCCACATTCCGGAAACTGATGAAATAGTATTTCAGACTTTTCAGCTCCACGCATCGCCCACCGTCCGGACAGTACTCGATTTTCACCCGCGCCAAGTCCGGTAAACCGGAAAAAGGGCACACGGCACTGAATTCCCGGGTTTCGGTGATAATCAACTGGTCTGGACTGTCAAAGGGGAAGGTTTCCAGAAAGTCCGGGCGAATGGCCTCGGGGCCGTCGAAGTGAAAGGTTCGGTCATCTGCCTGAATCATGCCCCGTCCTCCGGTCCGGCGTAGAGGCAGCCGGTGGTGCAGGTTTCCTTCACTTCAACCAGTTTCAATTCCGGCAGGGCCGGTTTCAGGCGGTCCCAAATCCACACCGCCAAATGTTCGCTGGTAGGATTTTCCAGGCCCGGAATTTCATTCAGGTAGTGGTGATCCAATTGGTCGTGGAGTGGTGCAAAGGCGGTTTTGATTTCACCGAAATCCTTGATCCAGCCTGTACGGGCGTCTACGGCTCCGGTGATGGTCAGGCGGATTTTGAAAGAATGGCCGTGGAGACGGCGACACTTGTGGCCCTCCGGTAGATTTGGGAGCCGGTGGGCGGCTTCAAAGGTGATGTCTTTGTATAGGTCCATAAAACCTCAGGGTAGGTTTAACAGTTTATGAGTTTGGAGACTCAAAGTCCAGCGCGGATTTTTCAGGCAATAATCCACGGCTTGCCGGGTGTTAGCTTCCAGATCCGGAGAATCCAGGGGCTGAAGGAGAAAATGATCGAAGGACAAACCCAGAAAATCAGCGGGATCCATCCCCGGTTGGGGAAAGACCAGCTTACATTCCTGACCTTCGGTGATCACCAGGTCCGTTCCCGCCTTGGGACTGACCGTGATCCAGTCCAGGCCGGGTGGTAGGGGACGGGTGCCATTGGTTTCAACGGCCAATTCGGCGCCGTGAGCGTGGAGGGCGTCCACCAGGCCGGCATCCAGTTGCAGGGTTGGTTCTCCACCGGTGAACACCACAAAAAGCGGGGCCTCACCCGGCCAGGCAGCCAGAATCGCCCGGACCAACCCTTCACGGGAATATTCGTCGCCGCCCGGTCCGTCTGTTCCTAAAAAATCGGTGTCACAGAAGGGGCAGATGGCCGTGTCCCGATCGGCCTCCCGGCCAGTCCAAAGATTGCAACCGCTGAAGCGCACGAACACCGCCGGGCGACCAGTATTTTTCCCTTCACCCTGAAGCGTGTAGTACACTTCTTTAACGGCATACCTCATGGGCGATCCACGTATGGCAGGGGATCTACCAAACCCGCTTCCCGGAATCCACGAAGACGAAGCTGACAGGCATCGCAATGCCCGCAGGATCGGCCGTCCGCCGCGGGATCGTAACAGCTATGAGTGAGACTATAATTCACGCCCAGGTCTGTTCCCAGGCGAATAATATCCCCTTTGGTAAGTTTCAACAATGGGGTGTGAATGCGGATGGGTTCCGACTGTTCCACACCGAGCCGTGTGGCCCGGTTCGCCATGGTCTGGAAAGCATCGATAAATTCACCGCGGCAATCGGGATAGCCGCTGTAATCCAAAGCATTTACGCCGATGAAAAGGTCCGTTGCCGGCAGAACCTCTGCCCAAGCCAGGGCGATGGCAAGAAATATAGTATTCCGGGCCGGGACGTAGGTGATTGGTATCGTATTCGGCCGGTCCAGGGTCTGATCCTTGGGTACATCCAGATCGGTGGTGAGCGCCGAACCGCCAAAAACACTCAGATCCAAAGGAAAAATACGATGATCTGCTACCTGAAAAAACTGGGCAACGTTCCGGGCGGCCTCCAGCTCGAACCGATGCCGCTGTCCGTAATCAAAGGACAGGGCGTGGAGGCGGTATCCGTCCCGTCGGGCCACGGCGCAGGTGGTGGTGGAATCTAATCCGCCGCTTAAAAGGATAATGGCGTTCTTCATTTTTGGGTGGGAAATTACGTCATTCCGGTTCCTTCGCCCGCCCTTAATTGCAGGGAATTCCGTCCCGGATCGCTTGTCGGTTTTACCAAGAAATGTGTGGCAATCCTTTGTCCCCGTCGGTCCTGCCCCTAAATTTATTCATGAATAATGTTCGCTTTGGTCTGGATTTGGGGGGCACCAAGCTCCTGGGACTGGTGACCACACCGGATCAAAATATTCTGTATCAGAAAAAAACCCTTTTGCCCCAGCCTGTGGACCTGAATACCATCGTCCGGCTTCTGGCCGCCATGGTTGCAGACTTGCAATCCGGTGCCGGCTGCGATCCGCCAGAGCGGATCGGCCTATCCGTTCCCAGTCCCGTGGATGTGGAACTGGGCGTGGCCAAGCATCTGGTTTCGTTTGGACTGGAAAACATCCCTTTGTCCAGAATGCTGGAAGAAAAAATCGGCCGGAGGGTAGTTATGGATAACGATGTGAATCTGGTCACTCTGGCGGAATACCACCTGGGAGCCGGCCGGGGCGTGCAATCCCTGTATACGTTTTATCCCGGCACCGGTTTGGGTGGCGGCTACATCCAGCATGGAAAACTGGTCCGGGGTTTCAACTACACGGCGGCCGAAGTGGGTCATATGGTCATTCTCATGGAACAGAACGGTGAACGTCGATACCGCACCCTGGAATCCATTGTGAGTAACCGGGGATTTCGTTCCATGTTTAAAGATGCATTGAAATCGGGACGAACGTCCATCCTGGCAGGAGAGACGTCTTTTCGGAGCGGTGATCTGGTTCGAGCCTGGAAATCCGGGGACGAGGTGGTCCGGGATTTGCTCACCTTTCAGGCTGAAATTCAAGGGATCGGTATTGCCAATGTTATTAATATCACCGGCGTGGAACGGATTATCCTGGGAGGAAATGTGTACCATAAACTAAAGGAAGAACTCCTCCCAATCGTAGAGTATACGGCGCGAAAATATGCCATTGGTAACGGCATGGACGATGTAGAAATTCGTTTGAATGAATTGGGAAATGAGGCGCCGGCTTTGGGGGCTACACTACTTCTTTAGTCACTGAATTTTAAATAGCGGGGAAAGAATTCCCGACACTGACGGGCCCAATCGCTCTCACTGTGGCGGGCGCCGTCCACGATCCGGTAATCGAATTCCCGTCCGTTTTGCCAGCCTTTCTTTTTCAGGGCTTTCACCATTTTGGTTACCGTCGGCTGCAGGCGGACTTCCAGCCCTTCCGTGCCGATCCAAATCAGGAAAAACGTATCTTCGGGAGGATACTTGGCCCTTTGCCCCCGTTTCACGATTTCGTTGCGATCCACCAGGAAAGCGGGGGACAGACAAAAGGCCCGGGAGAAGATGTCCGGATGCTCCCACGCCAGGTCGAAGGAAATGATCCCACCCATGGACGACCCCATCACTGCCGTGTGCTCCTGGTCCGGGAGGGTGCGGTAGGTGGAATCGATGAAGGGTTTCACGGTGTGGATGAGAAAATCGGCGTAGGCGTTTCCGTCCTGCATCGGGCTGTATTCTTCCGTCCGGACATCGGGTAGGTTGTCGATACCCACAATGATGATTTCGTCCATGCGCCCGGCGGTGATCAGTTCCGTGGCCAGTTCATCCAGTCCCCATTCCTTCCCACTCAGAGAATAAGTCGGTTCAAAAATATTCTGTCCATCATGACAGTAAAGAACCGGATACCGTTGATTCAATGAATCAGCATAGGACGGCGGGAGCCAAACCCGGATCATCCGGAGGTTGTCCAACTGGGGCGAATAAAACTCGGGATGGAGGCGCACATCGCCGGTGATAGACTGCGGTGATGAGGAAGGGGCGACGGTCACCGCGTCTTTCCAGGCGGGGACGCGAACCATGATTTCATTCAATCCCTGTTTTAGACGCGCCACAGAATTGGGTGGCACTTGCCGGGTTTCAGTGAGGGCTTCCTGTGACCAGCTCCCCCGAGTGATTTTGTATTCGATGACCCTGGGACGATCCACGAGAACCGTTCCGGTAAACAATGTATCATTTACCGGTGACAGGATTGGTGCCTGGGCAGGGTCCCAGGCCCCCAGCTCCGGCGCGTCACCC
>JAADFQ010000237.1 GCA_013152835.1 FCB group bacterium | reverse complement strand
CAAATTCAAATGATTGACAATTCCTGATATCCGGGCTCTAAACCAAAGCTGATTCCGGACCTGTTCCACGACCGAAGAGCTTTGTGGAAAATTCAAACTTTTATAAAGCCAACAGTGAGTAAGCAGTCAATATTATTATATTGGTAGAGGAAAGCAATGACGAAGTGTTCTTCCTGTTTCCGGCTCATCGTTTTTCCGAAGAATCATAACTTTGCGGAAGTTTCAAACTTCCGCAAAGCTGGCATTGAATACAATATCAGTATTATTGTTCTGGAACAGACCGGTCGATCCAACAAACGGATCAAAGGTCTAATCGTATTACTACGGCCTCCCCATTCACGGCTATTCGGTTTTCTACGCTGGAATCCGCGGTAATCATGAATTGTTTCGGTCGCATTTCAATCACGGACTTTACTTTCAGTAAATGATGAATTTTCGTCTTTTTGGTAATCAACTTCGGCATGGAGATATCCAATTGAGTTGGCCACACCTTAAGTAATTCATGGTTGTATGGATCATAGGGTATACCACAGTAGTGGCACATATAAACGTAGATCATTTTCTGTAGATGAACCAGGACGGTAACAAAAATTAAATGGTCCGGACTTTTTTCCATACTACTGAAATATTCGCGGTCAAATTCGGCTTCGATGGCATCATCCCAAACTCGATAGCGCCGCATAATTAAACGTTCCTCAACGGGTCGGTTGGGCATCACATTAAAGGAGATTTTATTTTCAACATTATCTTCAATAATTAACCCATCACTACCTGATAATACTGATCCCGGTTGTTGGTAATGATACAGATTTTTATTAGGATACAACCCGGGCTGGGCCGTACGCAATTGTTGTGTTTCCATTGTCTCTTCCAATAGTTTACAAGAATATTGAGTCCCCGTTCCCGGACTCAAATCCATATATTAATGACTCACCTGTTTGCGAAATCCGTTTTGAAGCCAAATCCGGAAACTGGGAAAAAGCATATTAGTCTTCGCCCGATACTCGCGATAGGCCGGAAACCGAAGTTCAAGGACAGCTTCTTCTTCCTGAGCCGAACGGATATAATAGACCGTCAATAACACTAAGTTCAGCAGAATCCATAATGACCCTGTGGAAAGCCCCATTCCTGAGAGGAGCAAAATATTCGACATGTAAATAGGATGTCGGACGTAACGATACAAGCCATCCTGTATAATGTCCTTGGGAACATAACTGTCAAAACAGGGGCTATAATGTTCACCCAGATTCAGCTTTGCCGTCACGAATAAAGCCATGGCAATAGCCGCAATGGCCAATCCTGAATAGAACAGCAAAATGCTCTGATGGACTAACAGGAATATGGAACTGTGTGTCAGATATGTTCCGGCGGCGGCTCCGATCGTGGTTAACTGGATATACCGATATACATAACGAAAGCTGCCAGGTGATGAAATATGCTCCGATTTCCCCTGAGCATATCGATTGTCCTTGTGATTGTAAAAATGGGCCGAAACCAAAGCCATTACAATTACAAACAAAGTTCCGATGAGTCCATCAGTTGTAACATGGCTCATTAAGGATTTTAATCCAGAAAACGGTGTCACCTGGACCATGGCTTCTTCTGTTTCCGCCCAAACCGTACCACTGATGATTAAAACCAGAGACACAACTGCGAATGAAAATCGCCTAGCGATTCTACGGGTTTTAGAATACATAACGCCCTCCATGCTATTATGTATAAACTGTGAATCAGGAACCGGAATTGGCATCGTCAAAGGTCGTTCGTTCCGAATCTTCCAGATACCCTCGATCTACCATCCAGTCTTCAACAATTTTTAAGAACTGATTGTTCAACGACCGATAATTCTGATTAGCCAACTTGCGCATAATCGTCCAAATCCGTAGCGGTAGCCGTACAGAATGAACCCGCATTTCATTGGTCTTTTTCATTACCGGTAATTCAATATAACATTATTTAACATTATCAATCAGTATTTATCATTTTTTATTGAAATATTTCGTTGTGAGTTACCTGTCTGCATTCCGAGGAAAGAATATATTTCTTTCCGCTACTATCCAGTTCGACGATAAAGTTTAAAAAGAAAGTATAACCGAACGAAATATAATTAAGTATTATTTAACAGAATTAAACTACCGCCGCCTGCGACCTTTCCCGGATTTACCGGATGATCCATTTTGATCGATGAATTCCTGCGCTTTTTGCAGATTAAGACTTTTCAGGTCAACCTCCTCGAGGTTATCCATTCCGCCAATATCCTTGAGCTGTTTTTTCAGAACGTCCATCGTTGGATTTTCGTTGCCACCCATAAGTCCCTGGATTTGTTTCAACGATTCCTCCTGGATACCAGCACCGCCGGCTCCACTGATTTTCGTAAAAGAATCCATAGAAGGAAAACTCTCTTTGAGCTTGGCGGCAAAAGATTTTGAGCCTGGAATAAATGTTCCTACAGTATTATATACTTTCGGAGCAAACCCATTTAAATACTGATAGGCCATGGAATGACGGCGAATATTTTTCACCTGGGGAATTGAATCCGGCATGAGGGAAATTAATGGGATCACGGAACTAATAATGAGTGCTCCCTTCACTCCGCCCAGAATCAAGCCCCCCGAACGATCCAACCAGCCTAACATTACCCATTTGAAAATATTCTTTACAAAATGAGCAACAAGTAGAGAAATCACCATGACCCCTATGAAAACGATAATGAATCCCAACGCTTTCTCTCCGTTGGTTCCCATTGAAAAAGTTCGATGGACCAAAGCAGCGGAAGTTGAAATAGTCTGGAGTCCTATGATCAATCCTGCGATAACTCCGATGATTTTAAACAGTTCGGATATGAGGCCTTTTCGTAGTCCGTTAAAAGCAAAGAAACCGATTACTGCAACAGCGACGATATCAAACACGCTCAAAAGAGACTCCTTTCGCGAATTCAACAGGGATGTATTTGGGCAAAATCATGATAGAAATTGAATACCAGAGATTGAAATTGCCACCTCATTTTTTTAAAATAAAAAATATTTGTACTTATACTGAGTATTAACGTATAATATCGCCACGAGGTAAGGTTTGAATAATAAAAAATATCCAAGATGGGAGTCCGTCCGTTTTCAATTACTCAATGGTTGCACACCTGACTCCATAACCATTGAGTACCTCCCACCCCCAACATCCATATGAGTTCCAATACGTATCTGATCGGCGATCTGGCCGTGAAAACCGGTTTATCACTCCACACGCTAAACTACTACCTGCGAATCGGACTGGTTAAGGAAGTAGGGCGAAGCGAAAGTAGCAATTACCGCTATTTCAATGATCAGACGGTAAAAGAATTAAAACGGATTATTGACCTGCGCCTCAAGCACGTCCCTCTCAGTGAGATAAAATGGAGGAAAGAAAATGGAATACTATAAACAATTGGGACTTACCAAGGAACCGTTTTCCAGCACACCTGATCCAGAATTTTTCTATCATTCCCGGGAACACCAGGAAGCCTTATACCGATTGGAAATTGCCATCCGTATGCGTCGTGGTCTCAGCGTAGTTCTGGGAGCAGTGGGAACCGGAAAAACCACCTTGTCCCGAATTCTTCTGCAACAGTTTGAACCGGACACGGATAAATTCGTTTTCCGGATGATATTGGATCCCAATTTTCAGTCGGAGTTTGAATTTATTAAAGCGATTATGGAAGTCTTTGAAGTTCGATCAATCCCTAACTCGACTATCGAATGCAAGAATGCTCTTCAAAATCACCTGTATAAAATTTCCTTAATCGAAGAGCGCAATCCGGTATTGATACTGGACGAAGGACAAATGCTGACGCCCACTTTTATGGAAGTACTGCGAAATCTGCTTAATTATGAAACCAATAAACAAAAACTACTCCAGGTGGTTATTTTTGCTCAACCGGAATTTCTAATTAAACTGAAAAAGAAACCGAATTTTAACGATCGGGTCGCTCTGGGATATTCCATTAATCCGTTAAATGAGGAAGAAACGGGAGAATTGATTCGGTTTCGCCTTGCCCGAGCCGGAGCGAATTCTAGAGAACTATTTACCGATGAAGCCATTGAACAGATCTACCATGTCACGAATGGATCCCCCCGGAAAATTATTAATATGTGTCATGAATCACTCATTACCATGATTCGGAGCGACCAGGAAGTTATTGATGGTCCCATGGTGCGTGGTATTATCAAGCAAAAGGAAAAGTGGAACGCCCTTGTCTGATCTTCAGGAAAATGCCACCAATCGACTGCTGGATATCCTGAGAGATCGGGGCTCCAAGGAACGAAAAACAAAAAAAAGTACCGTTCCGAAACCGAAACCTGCGAAAAAACCAGAGCCAACCAAAGCTCCGAAACCCTCCGCCTCAAAGCCCTCCAAATCCAAGGGCCATGTGATGGACTTTCTGCTCGGCGATCTTGATGTAGAAACCGTCGATGAAGATAGCCTGGAAACCACGCAGACTCCTGAAAGTCAAACGCTATCCGAATCTGAACTGGGCCAATCAGAATCACAGGTCACTATTCAGGATCAACCGGAGTCAGACCGCGATTTAGAACTGATTTTTAAACCCGATTCCAAAGAAGAAGATGGTGATTCTTCGGAATCTATATCCTCAGAAGATTCTGGTGAAGAACTGCCAGAATTGCAATTCGCTCTTGATGCTGCGGAATCGGGATCCGTTGCTGACAAAACACCGGAATCGGCAGAAGAATCTTCAATCGCTGATGATTCCGGCGAAGATTTTTCACTCATGTTTAAAAAAGATGAGGATGAATCCGGCCAGGAAGAAAAAGTGTCCGCACTTCCGGAACAGAAGACCAAACCGGATAAACATGCTCCGGATATCGAGACAGATTCAACGCAACCCTCTGTATCACCCACCAAACCCGTTCCGATTGAAACGAGTAAAGCCGGGGAATCAAGTTCCGATAAAGAGCCCGCAGAATTGGATACAACATCCGTTAAATCAGAATCTGCGGCGGATGATATAAAATTTGATCTTGATGCATTAACACAATCACTGGACGACAATAAACAAAAGGACCAGCCCGAAGGTTCAACGGATTTCGATTTCGATCCCCTGGAACCTGATAAACTAACGGAAAAAGATTCTGAAATACCCGCAAAGGAAGAATCCATAGAATCAGCGCAAAAGGAAACGGCGGATGAAAAATCAACACCGGATCCCGAACCGGGAGATACAACACCAAAAGAGACGGAAGAATCTCCGCAAGACGAAAATGAAGATCTTTTTGCAGATATTGACTTTGGTGCCCATAAACCTGAATTAGGACCAAAACCTGAATCTCCCGAACAGGAACATGCCAATATAGATAAAGAAGTTCCTGAAGATGTGAAATCCGAAGACGAGGACGATGAACTCAAGACAGATAAAACCGACGATGAAGATGATTTTTCCGATTTTGAAGACGAACTGGAAGACTCCGGTACCGTCACTTTTGTATATCAGAAAGAAAAAAAATTCTCATTAAAATATTTGCTAAAGAAATTTCATCCCAGCCGGTCGAGAATCGGTTTGGATATCGGCAGCTATGCCATTAAATATATCCTGGCGGATGATATCAGCGGTGAAATTTCCATCCAGGATTTTGGATATTACAAAATACCCAGCAATATACGCGGGAATGAAAAGGAGACCGCCTCTTTTATTAAAAAGACGGTTCAATCCATATTAACGGATAGTGATTTAAAAAAATTAAAACTTAACTTGTTGATCAGCGGCTCCGACATTGGTATTAAAAATATTCAAATGCCAAAAGTGGGCAAAAAAGAACTTCAGGAAGCCGTCAAATGGTCCACTAAAAAACATTTATCCTTTTCGGCAGACGAATCGGTCCTGGATTTCAAGGTTATTAAAGAAACCGTTGTTGATGGTGTACCAAAACTTGATATTCTGGTAGTTGCTGCCCTTGAAGCGATGGTTGAGAGAAAAATAAGCACTTTATCCGGTCTAAAAATCCCAACCAAAATTCTTCCTACACCGCTGGCCATGTGGCGCTATTATGTTGGTCACTATCCCATAGAAAACCTTCAAAATGTTATGGTTATCGATATCGGACATGAGACCACCATGATTAATGTCATTCATGACCAGGATTTACGTTTTGCCCGTGAAATCGGCGTCTCCGGGAAAGATTTCACGGAAGCTTTGATCGGTTCGATGACAACCTCCCGGGGGGAACGTATCAACGTGGAAGAGGATCTGGCGGAATTATTCAAATTCAAGTACGGATTTCCCTTGAAAGAAAATGAAAATCGTACTTCAGATGAAGATATACCGTTAATTCAGCTGTCCTCCCGTCTCCGGTCTCCCATGGAAAAACTGGCCAAGGAAATCCAGCGATCAATACAATATTATGCCAATGAATTTTCATTCGGTCCGATTGATAAAATTTATCTCTGTGGCGGCACAGCCGGAATGTTGAATATCACCGATTTCCTGGCAGATTATCTCAACATGGACGTGCAGGTCAGTAACCCGCTACATCTCTGGTCTATTGGGAAATCACTGGCCAATGTGGATGTTCTCGAAGAAAATGCGACGGCCCTGGCTACGCCGGCCGGTATATCCATTGATACATCACCCGAGTTGAATCTTCTCCCTGAAAAATATGTTCAGGAAACACAAACAAAAACGTTAAAAACAGTTTTCAGACTGTTTCTTCTTACCGCCGTTGTATCCATCATCAGTTTATCCACGACCATTTCCATGCAGGGTAAAACCGTGAATTCCGAACTGGTGTCGTTGAAACAACGCGTCAATCAGATGAGTCCCATGGAAAAAGAAGTTATCCGTTTGCAGGATACCAAAAAAGATACGAGAAAAAAAGTGGACCTTCTGAAAAAAATGTTCAACGAGCCCACCTTTAATGTCCAATTTTTACGCATTATCAGCAATATTTTCCCGGAAAGCGTTTCCCTGGAATCATTCGAAAATACAGGGGAAATCACTTCATCGAAACAAGCTACCGTTCGCATAATCGGTTATATCGAGACAACGAAATATGATGCCAATGTACGTTTGGCGGAATTGGTTATGCGTCTTGAAAATTCCGGTTATATGAAAAATGTAATTCTGAAAGATTCCCAACCAGTGGATTCCGATTCGTTCGTCGGTTTGCGCTTCGACATTCAATGTCAAATCACTGACTATGAAGGTTAACGCGCGTCAAATCCTGGCTCTTGGCTTTCTGGCTGTAATCGCCAGTATTGTCGCCTGGTATTTTTTCATGTATCAGGCTCAGGTAAACAAAATCTATACTATTCAGACTGAAATCAGCCAATTGAACGGACAATTAAGCCGGAGCAATGTATCCATCAACAGTCTCCCGAGTCTCAAAGCATCCGTAAGTTCAATGGTGGAAGAATTTGATTCCCTTTCCATGAAGCTGCCCACAAAAGATCAGGTTTCCACAATGGTTAATGACATTGTTGAGGCTGCTCTCACCAGAGATTTGACTATTGACAAAATATCACCGGCCATTCAAGCCATGTTGGAATCTCCAAATTATTTTGTTAAAGTACCGATAGAAATTGAGATTAATGGTAGTTATCTTAATTTTGGTATGTTCATCGAATCTTTGTATCAGTTACCGTTTCATATTTACATCTCGAATTTATCTCTGAATCGCAGCGATGACCATGTGACCGTTATTGCCAAAATGAGCGCTTATTTTTATGTTATTAACCCCGGGGGAAAAATTTAGCAGTGGCCGAAGGTTCCAAATCCCAGAAAATCCTATTGATCGTCCTCGTTGTTTCACTGAGTTATCTGGGTTACGATATGATGTTCAATAAAACACCCTCTACCAAAGAACTTGTTAAAAAAATTGAATCGGTAGCAAAAAAATCAACTCCTAACCGAAAGACTTCTTCATCTTCCGGCGGATCAACACCGGTTATCCAGCCCAAAACCATTCAGGCAACCAAAGCAGAAAAAATTCCCGCCTACGCTACCGTCTGGGGACGGGATCCGTTTATGAGTACGGTAGGTATTGTGAAGGTAAAATCTGAAGAAAACATTATTGAAGAAGATCCGGTCTATATTGAAGATTATATCCTGTCGGCAATCTCATTCAGAGGAGACCGACCGGTGGTTCTGATTAATGAATCGATTTTGAAAGTGGGAGACCGAATCGATGGACTTCAATTAAAAGAAGTCCGGCCTAATTCAGTGGTGTTGGTATCTCCCGGTGGTAAGGAATATATTCTGAACCTTCAAACAACCACCGAAGAATGAAATCACGACTTTTACTCCCTCTCCTCCTCCTAGTCTGCTTCGGCTTTAGTCAGGGTCTCAGCACGGTAAACCCGCAACCTACTTCGGGTCGGTCAAAAGAATTGCTGACCATGGATTTTGTCAATGCGGATTTACAGAGCGTCCTCCGACTTTTAGCAGAACAGAACAATATTAATCTGGTGGTTAATGAGGACATCAGCGGGACGGTTACTGTCCATTTCGTCAATGTGACTCTGAAAGGTGCATTGGATGCCATCCTGAAGTCTAACGGATTCGATTACATGATCCAGGATAACATTCTTATTGTAAAACCCGTGGATACGGAAATGGCCGGCGAAACCATTACGCGAGTTTTTCAATTGGATTATATCTCGGCCACCGACGTAATCGGCCCTCTGGAAGATATATTAACCCCAAAAGGGACTATCCAGATATTTCAGCGATCTTCGGAACTTTCTCAAAATACGGATCAGGAAACTGGAACCCGCGCGGACGAGCTGGTAGTCACCGATGTCCCCTCCAATTTTGAATCAATCGAATCCCTGATTGAACAGTTGGATATTCCCATTCCACAGGTGATGATCAGTGTAAAGTTCATTGAAACCATTCTATCAAATAATGAAAATATGGGGATTGACTGGACGGCGAAGGCGACCCTCCAGGGAGGTCCGGCCATCGCCACGTCAACCGGATTAGTATCTGCCGGTGGTGGTGGTGCTACCGGTGGGACGGGAGGAACAACAGGTGGAACCGGTGGTGGTGGTAGTAGCGCCTCCGGACTGGGTATCGGAAAATTCAAACAACTCAATTTAGCGATTTTAACGCTCCAGGAATTTCAGGTTGTCCTGGATTATCTACGCTCTTCCGGGAATTCGAAAATCCTGTCCGATCCACGAATTGCAACGCTGGATAATCATCGGGCTACCTTCACAACTGAGACTGAATTAACCGTCATCGTACCCACTGTTTCACAAGGGGCCACGGGAGCATTGGCTACCGAAACAGCCGAAAAATACACCATAAAAATTGAGTTAGTGGTCCTCCCTCACGTCCATAAGAACGGTCAGATTACGATGGTTGTGGAACCCACTGTGGAAGGGATCACCGGCTATTCGGGACCCAACCTGGATCAGCCGATAATTTCCCGACGGAATGCCCAGACCCAGGTGCGGGTCAATAACGGCGAAACAATCGCCATGGGTGGGTTGATCAAAGAAGACGTTCGGGAACTGGAGAAAAAAGTACCTTTTCTCGGTGATATCCCTCTGATCGGAAAACTCTTTACCTATCATTCCAGTGAAAAACAAAAGAGCGATCTTTTAATTTTCATTACACCACACCTGATTTATTCGGATAATAAGACGGAATAGTTACTCATGGCTTTGAATCTGATCAAACTCCTTACGGCTGTCTCACGGAGCGGAGCTTCTGATTTCCATCTCAGTTCTGGATACCCGCCGATCATCAGAAAAAATGGTGAAACACGCTGGTTGGACCAGCCGCCCCTATCGCCCCAGGAAGCACATGATACAATTTATGGTATTCTCACTGAACGCCAAATCGCGATTTATGAGGAATTCCATGAAGTGGACCTGGGCTGGCATATTAAGGGCGTTGGGCGATTTCGAATCAATGTTTTTAGTTTTGCCAATGGAATTGGCGCTGCTTTTCGGGTGATTCCTGATAAAATTTGGACCCTGGACGATATTAACGCTCCTCCTGCATTACAAAAATTAGCCAAAACCCGCAAAGGACTTATCTTGGTAACCGGTGCTACCGGCAGCGGTAAATCAACCACCTTGGCCGCGATTGTGGACTATATAAACAGCACCCGGCGGGGTCATATTCTAACGATTGAAGACCCCATTGAATTCGTGCATAAAAGTAAGAAATGTTTAATTACCCAGCGGGAAATTGGGACCCACAGTAATTCTTTTTCCAATGCGCTTCGTGCCGCCCTCCGCGAGGACCCGGATGTCATTTTGGTAGGAGAAATGCGCGATCTGGAAACCATTTCCCTGGCATTGACCGCGGCGGAAACCGGTCATCTGGTTTTAGGAACTCTGCACACGGGCAGCGCTCCGGAAGCTGCCGACAGGGTAATTGACGTATTTCCTTCAGGTCAGCATAACCAGATTCGAGCTATTTTTTCCAGCACTCTGGAAGGTGTCGTCGCCCAAAAACTGGTTAAGACTAAGCATGGGGATGGTCGGATAGCTGCCATGGAAATCATGCTGGGTACGAATAGTATCCGCAATCTTATCCGTGAGCGGAAATCACATCAACTTCGTTCCGCAATTCAGACTTCAACAGAAGAAGGAATGCAGACCAGTGATCAGGCGCTGATTAAACTGCTGGATGATGACGTAATTACCCTGGAAGAAGCACAGGTGTATGCTGAAGAAATGCGTCCCTTTGAAGAATGGGCCGGGTCCATTCGCAACGTCCTGCATTCAAAGCGAAAGGTCAGATCATCCTCTTGAAGGTACTTGTCCCGGTATTCTGTTTGTCCTGGCTGCTTGCCGCAACCTCCGGCATTCCGGAGGCCAGAGATGCAACTGTTATCGGACGTGTGTTCTACGAATCCAATGGAAAAGCCTATGTTGTTAAACAATGCACTGTTCGGGTCAACGGTCCGGAGGAAGTCATTTTGGACTATACTGACGATGAAGGGCGATTTGCCATTCCAATAGAAATAACCCGCGATTTTCAAGCCTATAAACTGAAGTTCCAATTTGATTTTTCCCGCCGTATCACACCCACCATTCTTGCCCAGGCAATGCGTAGCGTCAATCCTCGTGCCGTTAAGGATTCTATTTATGATCTGGGAAATATTTATTTGATCGCTCAAAATATCCGCCCACGACAATGGACTATTTGGGACCTTCTTGAAGATTCACTCAAAGCTTTGTATGCGGAAAAACAAGGTCTCATGAAAGACCTCGATCAAATGCAACTGAAACTGAATGTTCTGAAAAAACGCAATGATGATTATCTCAATCGATTAAAAGGATTGGAAGACAAGAATACGGACTATTATGCCCGGATTGAAGAATTGGAGCAGAGAAATTCTGATTTTGAAGTCGAATTGGATCGCATCAAAACAGACCTGGAAAAACAAAAGATCCCCAAACGACTCTGGGATAATTTTTATCTTAATGAATATCTGGATTTAATTCAGGTCCGTGATTCTCTGCTGGCCGCCCTGGATGACAGCGTAGCTATTTTACACAATCAAACGCCTGATCTTGATATGACGCTGAAGCAACGAGATTTCTTTTTCTTCCGACTGGATTTATTTGCAAAAAATGTAGGTCAAAAGGACACCAATATAGTAACCTATAAAGATTGGATTGTACGCCGGGATACGGTGCTCATGAAACAATCGCTTCTACTGAATACGGAATCATTTGGTGAATTACAGCAAGATATTTATCAAAAATTAACCGCGCAGCGAAATTCCATTCTCGATACCCAGGACAGTCTGGTCTTTGATGTCCTGGCCGGATATAATGCTTACCGCTATCATCTTGTTGTTCCGGGCGATCATCTGTGGAGCATTGCCACCAATGCTCCGGAATTCAGGAATCCCTATAGCTGGCGGATTCTGTACCTGGCAAATAAAGACCAGATTGCCAATCCTGATTCTATTTATCCCGGACAAATTATTAAAATTCCCATACGAAAACAGATTTTCAACATCGAGCAGCCATGATCCTTACGAAAGAAATGCTCTTCTGGGCCGCCGTCATGTTTATCATGTTCATGGTGTTTTTCTTAAGCTGGCGCTTTTTTTTTACTACAGGAAATGGCGTTTACCGAAGTCATGTTCGGAAATGCTCCAATTGTTCTAAATTCCAATCTACTCAATCTTTCTTTGACGGTTATTGCAGAGTCTGGAAACATACCGTGATCAAAAAAAGTATCTGCAAACATTATTATCCAAAGAATTTATGGGTTGAACTCCTGGAAAAAGCAGGATTCTAATCAGACGGAGGTAACTATGCAAAAACGTATCCTGGTTGTGGATGACGATCCTAATATCGTCAATTTAATCCGGGCTTTTCTAACCAAAATAGGTTTCGAAATCCTGGAAGCCAATGATGGACTTGACGGTCTTCAAAAAGCGCGGACGGAAAAACCCGATCTCATTATTCTTGATGTAATGCTTCCCAAACTGGACGGATTTAAACTCAGCCGTCTATTGAAATTTGATGAATCCTTCCAAAATACTCCGATCCTGATGCTTACGGCGAAAACCGATGAGAAAGATGAAAAAACCGGAAAAGCTATGGGTGCTGATGCCTATCTTACAAAACCATTTAAAAATCAGCAGTTGATCGATCAGGTTAAAGCGCTTGTGGCCTGAGTCCATATCTATTTTTGTTGCTGTTGTTTTTGGACTTATAGTCGGTTCGTTTTTGAACGTTGTTATTGTTCGTATCCCCCAGGGCAAATCGATCATTTTTCCATCTTCCCATTGTCCCTATTGTGAAACACCGATTCGTTGGTGGCAAAATATCCCTATCCTCAGTTTTATCCTGCTCAGAGGACGTTGCTCGGAATGCCGTAAATCCATTTCCTGGCGGTATCCGCTGGTGGAAGGACTTACCGGGTTGTTGTTTGGGTATTCAGTTCTACTTTTCGGTATTTCTTTGAATTCAGCAATTGCAATTGTGTTGATTGGATTCCTGATTCCTATCGCTTTTATCGATTATGACGAATTCCTGATTTTTGACGTACTATCCTATTCCGGAATTGTCGCGGGACTTTTATTATCGGCTGTATCCATGAATTTTTCAATACTGATATCAGCCATTATCGGTGGCATAGTAGGAGCCGGAAGTCTGCTGGTCATACGCGGATTGGGGAATATTCTCTTCCGCAAGGAATCCATGGGTTTAGGCGATATTAAGCTGGCCGGATTGATCGGCGTATTTTTAGGATGGCAATTAACCTTGCTTAGTTTTTTTTTCGGCGCCGTGTTAATTGTCCTGGTTTATGCAATCAAAGCGGTCATCCGGTTTCATCCCCGACCTGATGAACGTTACCCCTTTGGATTCTATTTTTCATGGGCAGCCATCGGAATGCTATTTTGGGGTAACAAACTCATGGAAATATATCTAAATTTCCTGCACTTGAGTTCGTAAATCTGATTATGGCAAAAAAACGAATTGGTGAAATGCTCATTGATGCCGGTGCTATCACACCGGAGCAATTGCATGAAGGACTGAAAAAACAAAAAGAAACCGGAGAACCGCTTGGGAAAGTAATTACCCGACTTGGTTTTTTATCCGAACATGATTTTATTATTGCCCTCAGTCAACAACTTAATCTCCCTTATCTTTTTCTGAATAATTACAATTTTGATCCGGAAGTCAAAACATTGATTCCGGAAGATTATGCCCGCCATAATAAAATCATTCCATTGTTCAAAATTGATTCCACGCTGATGATTGGTATTCCCGATCCATCCAATATTGACATTTTCGATGAGTTATCCCGGATGACGAAAATGGAAATTGAACCTACTCTCTGCGCCGAGAGCGAAATCA
Organism: FCB group bacterium; assembly: GCA_013152835.1. GTDB lineage: Bacteria > Fidelibacterota > Marinisomatia > Marinisomatales > J089 > J089. Next base: position 50,886 of record JAADFQ010000237.1, on the reverse strand, counting down.
TGGAATCCCTGGATGAAATTTATGGTACATCACGGGATATGGATACCGTAATGGAGAAAATCCGGATTCTGGATCGGGATAAGAAACCAACATCCGGAGAAGAATCACCGATGATTAAACTGGTGGAGCTTATGTTCCATCAGGCCGTGAAAATGAAGGCCAGTGATATCCATATTGAACCTGAAGAAACCGAGCTCCGTGTACGGTACCGGGTTGATGGTGTTATGCAAAATATTTACCATCATCCGGCAGACCTGCAGGATGAAATCATATCTCGGGTAAAAGTCATGTCAAACCTGAATATTACCGAGAAACGAGTCCCGCAGGATGGGCGTTTCAATATGACAATCGGAGAAAATCGTTTCGATTTCCGTGTATCGACCTTACCCACCGTATACGGCGAAAATGTGGTTATTCGTATCCTGGATCAAAGCAGTATTCATATGAAACTGGCTGACCTGGGAATGGCCCCCGAAATGTTAAAGACATTTAACCGTGTTCTCTTTGAACCCAATGGGATCATTCTGGTTACGGGTCCTACCGGATCGGGAAAATCCACTACTCTGTATGCGGCTCTCAATACAATCAATACACCGGATAAGAATATTATTACTATTGAAGACCCGGTTGAATATCGCTTACCGCTGGTTCGTCAGTCTAACGTAAATCATAAAATCGGACTAACATTCGCCGCCGGTCTACGCTCTATTTTGCGACAGGACCCGGACATTATCATGGTGGGAGAAATCCGGGATGGTGAGACCGCCACGGTTGCCGTGCAGGCTGCCATGACCGGACACCTGGTACTCAGCACCTTGCATACGAATGATACCGTGAGTTCGGCCACCCGATTGATCGAAATGGGTGTTGAGCATTTTCTTGTCGCCAGTTCGACAAAAGCAATTGTTGCCCAGCGATTAGTACGAAAAATATGTGATCAGTGTAAAATAGCTTATGAACCGGATCAAGCAGTATTGGAAGAACTCAATCTGGCTAATATTAAGCAAAAAATAAAATTCTATAAGGGACAGGGATGTAAACATTGTCGTCAAACCGGCTATAAAGGTCGTGTGGGTTTATATGAAATATTGGTCTTCACTGAAGAAATCCGGAGGCTGATTGTCGCCAAAGCCGGATACGACACCCTTCTGGATAAAGCCCTGGAAGAAGGATTGATTCAATTAAAGTTCGATGGAATTCGAAAGGTGATTCAGGGCGTTACATCGTTGGACGAAGTATTTAGGGTATCATCCTGACGGCGGATTCATATAAATCAAAGGATGAGCTTTCCGGCATAAAGCATATCCTTGTCGTCGGAAAAAGAACAAGGGCGATTCATGCCCTATTAGAAACCCTGGAAAACCCATCAATCCAGACTCATTCGGTCGACAGTGGATATGATTCATTAAATTATTTACAACTTAATCCGATCGATGGAGTAATCGTCAGCGATCAGTTGGATTTAATTTCTCCCGTAGATACAATAAAACGTCTTTTGGCTCATCCTCATCGGATTCCGATCTGGCTCTGGGTTTCTCAACCCGATATTAAAATACTAAACGATTGTTTACTTTCCGGATGTGACCGCTGGTTGCTGTCATCTTCATCGCCGAAGATATTGTATAAGTTGATCCAAAGCGCTCTGGAGCAATTTGGTGGATTCCCGATTATTGATCAGAAACGGTTTCAGCTACGTAAAAAATTCGGCATTAATAATCTAATCGGTGCCTCCACAGCCATGATGAATTTATACTATACATTAGAGCGAACAATAAACACGGATATTTCCGTTTTAATCCAGGGGGAAAGCGGTTCCGGAAAAGAACTTGTAGCCCGGTTGGTCCACCTTACAAGTCTCAGGGCCAATGAAAAAATGGTTAGCCTGAATTGCGCCGCTGTACCGGAAAAGCTGATGGAAAGCGAATTATTCGGGTATGAAAAAGGCGCCTTTACCGGAGCAAATATACACAAAAAGGGGAAATTCGAATACGCCCATAAGGGAACCCTCTTTTTGGATGAGATTGCAGACATGGATCTGTTAATGCAAAGCAAAATCCTGCGGGTAGTAGAACTCCAGGAATTCGAGCGAATCGGCAGCAATGAACCACGAAAAGCAGATGTCCGAATTATCTCTGCTTCCAATAAGGATCTTGATCAGGCTATAAAAATTAATCGCTTCCGATTAGATTTATATTATCGAATAAATAATTTTACTATTCTGGTTCCTCCTCTGCGGGAACGCTATGGTGATTTTCTCCCCCTGATGGTGTATTTCCTACACCGTACCAATAGAAAAAACAGACGTAATATTCAATCTTTTGACCTGGAAATCCTGTCTATTCTCCATTCCTATTCATGGCCTGGGAATATTCGTCAATTTGAAAGTTTCTTAACCCGCGCCGCCTTATTCTCCGAAGGCTCCCATTTGGAAGCCAAGACCGTAGCCGCATTAATGGAACCTTTGCAAAAAATGGATACATTTTCAGATGGATCATCATCAAAACCACGTAAAATATCTTCCATCGAAGATATGGAACGAAAAGCAATCCTGAATGCTCTGACAGAAGTTGGCGGTAATATTACCGCCGCCGCAAAGAAATTGGGGTTAAGTCGCGTCACGGTTTGGCGTAAAATGGAACGTTACAAGATTAAATACGAAGGACCACGGGCATAACTATGGCAACTTATTCTTACAAAGCTATCGATGGTTCCGGACTTTTAGTTACTGGAGATTTTGAAGCCTCCAATTACGGAGAGGCCCTGGATTATTTACAAAACAGTCTTGAATACACACCGATCAAAGTAAAAGAAAAGAAAGAATCCGCGATCAGTGTATTCCTGCAGCGATTTCAAAAAGTACCTATCCAGGAAGTGATGAATTTCACGAAACAGCTCCATACTTTGGAACATGCCGGTGTACCGGTGTTAACCTCCATCAGTGCGCTTAAAGAACAGGCCGAAACCGCCGCCTTTAAAGCGGTTTTGGATTCGGTTTATCGTGATCTGGAGGGTGGCTTGAGTTTTTCGGAAGCCCTATCAAAACACCCGGATGTTTTCCCTGAATTTTTCATTCATAGCACGAAAGCCGGTGAAGAAGCCGGTGCCATGGAAGAAGTGTTACTCAAGTTAAATGATCAGCTTGGCCGTCAATCGGACATTCAACGACGGATCAAGAAAGCACTTCGTTATCCAATGATGGTTATGACGGCAATTGTTATTGCATTTGTTATCATTATCACTTTTGTCCTTCCCAATTTCATCAAAATGTTTGCCATGGGTGGACAGGCGGAACTACCCCTGCCAACACGCATTCTGATTGGTATCAGTAATGCGTTTCAAAATTACTGGTACATGATTTTTGGTGGAATTCTGGCCATCGGATTTCTATTCAATTATTATATTCATACTGAGCAGGGTCGTTTTAATTGGGACCGATTTAAACTCCATGTCATCGTTTTTGGTAAATTATTTCACATGGTATCCATCGCCCGCTTTACTTCTACCCTGCAAACACTGAATAGAAGTGGCTTACCCATTCTTCAATCCCTGGAAATCGGGGCCAAATCCACCGGAAATAAGGTTGTGGAAAAAGCTATTAATGAAATTGCCATCGGCGTTAAACAGGGCCAAGGATTAACCATCCCTTTCCGCAAAAGTAAAATGTTCCCTCCCCTGGTTATCCAAATGATATCCGTCGGAGAAGAATCAGGATCCCTGGATGAAATGCTGGTGAATGTTTCGGAACATTACGATAGTTTAGTGGATGATGCAGTTGATGGATTAATGGCCGCCATTGAGCCTGTCATGACAATTATTATCGGAGGTCTTGTGGCCCTCCTCGCGGCAGGTATGTTTATGCCCATGTGGGGTATGATTGAAGCCTTTCAGGGGGGACCGGGGGGATAATTCGACGTTGCAACACTGTTTCAATATGAAACACTATCCTCCGGGTGCTAAGAATTTTCCCTCGGTAATAATATTTGGCATGGTTATTGAAGAAATTAACAGTAAGAAAAAAGAAAAATTTCACTAATTAGAATAAGAATAAGACAGGAGATAACAAATGAAACGTAACCAGGAAGGATTTACCCTGATCGAATTGGTCATGGTAATTGTCATCTTAGGTATTCTGGCAGCTGTCGCTATACCTAAGTTTGCAAATCTAACAAATCAAGCCCATATATCGGCTGAAGATGGCGTAATTGGTGGCTTACGATCCGGTGTTTACACCTATAGTGTTAATGAGATGGCCTCCGGAAACGGTCAGGTTTATCCTACCGATCCTTTTGACGGTTTGGATCAAACACCCACAGGATACACCTCCACCGCACCCACGCCGGCCGGAAATGATACATGGGGATTTAACTCCACAAATAATTATGTTTATCACCAGCGAAGCGACGCGAGTAAATATTATTGGTCTTATTCGTCCAGTACCGGAACAATCGGTACCCGCTCAACTTCGGCTCCATAAGTAGCTTCATTTCATTTATAAAGAGAAAGGCCCGCACTATGCGGGCTTTTTTCTTTATTGCCGGAATTACGAAAAAATTTTACCTAATAATAGGTTTTCGTTCCTTGTATCCAAACAAGGTCCGGAACTTATAATTCAGGTAATTCTCCATTAAAAATCGCTGCCAATTCCGTTTCATTTAAAACACGATTATAAATAAAAACATCATCAATGGAACCAATGAAACTTTTACCACCGACACCAAAAGCTCTTCCAATAGATGGTTGACCATATAAACGAAAATTTTTCGGTCTTTTAATCTGGTATCGCCCCGGTGCTGGTTTTGTCGCTACTTTCCGACCGTTGATATACAGGGCCAAGGTCTGTCCGTTAAATGTCATTGCAACATGATTCCAATGGTTCAAGGATACTCCCTGAGAGCTTTCCAAATAAATGGAATGACCATTATCTAAATAGACCTTACCGACCAGAACACCGCGATAAACACCCAAAACCCATTTCCCGTCCTGGGAAACAATTCCACTCCGAAACCCACCATATTGGGAAAGGTTTATCCAGGCAAAAGCGGAAACACCTGTTTTAATACTTTTGAAGCTGGGACTGTCTTTAATTTCAATAAACTGATTCCGATTGAACCTAAACGCATTATCAGGATTTCCATATCGATCGATAGCGAGCGTAACATCTATGAGTTTTCCATCGTTTTTATTTTTAGACGCGTCTTTGGCATTTTGCATAAAAGGATAATAGGCCACCAAACCACCGGCTAAATCCTTCGGTTCGATCTGGACTTTTACAGAAGCTGTATCTTTGATTCCTGTCAGTGAATCACTGGCTACACTCTTCGAAGCTTCCGTCATCCAGTCTTCCAACTTCATTTTGTATTCGTCGCGCTTCATATAAAGGATTACCAAGGATAGTAATAAGAATATCGCTGCCAGTTGAGGCAATGTCCTATATCGTGTTGCCATAATTCCCTATAGCTCTATTGCTGGGTTTTCGAATTGATTTTTCTTACCGTTGAAGCTATCATTCAGCACATTATCCGGTAGTGAAACTGCTGTTAAATTTCAGTGGAATTCTATATCATTGGAAAGAAGTATAAAGTGGTTTTTATTGATTTTACCTTTAATTTGAGTATTGAGAAGATCTAATATTTATTTAGACCTAAAGGAAAATCATGGAATCGTTCCATCTGCAAATTAATCGAACAACCGAAAGACTGTTAATTTTTAGTCTTTTTGTCTTTGGTTTTATAATCAGCTACCATCGCCTTCAGACCGGCGACATCTGGTGGAGCCTTGCTGAAGGTCGATATATTGTGGAACATGGTCAATTACCTACTACGAATTATTTTTCTTACTCAAATCCTGATTATCCGTGGGAAACACCCCAATGGCTGTTTTCAACTCTGGCATTTTTTGTCCACCAAGGGGCAGGAATCACAGGACTAATTGTTTTTAGAGTTATTATGGTTGAACTGTTAATCTTAATATTGCTTAATCTGTTTTGGACTGTAAACAAATCTGTTTTTATTAATTGTATAGGAATTATCTGGATTCTTTTTTCCATTAATTTTCGTCTCCTGCTCCGTGCGCATTTATTTTCCATAGTATTTTTTGCCCTAACTGTATTAATTGCGTCTCGTCCACCGAAAAAATACAATTATTTTGCTATTTTTCTCCTGTTCATTGTTTGGAGCAACATTCATGCAGGTGTTTTATTCGGAATTGTGTTTCTTGCCCTAGACACATTAGAAAAATTCATTCATATACTAATGGCTAATCAGATAAACTTCTTCAAAACCATCCGGATAATAAAATCCGGAATCTTGTTATTGATAACTGGTTTTCTGGGAGCCTTAATTAATCCACACTTTACTCAATTCATCGTATATCCCTATGCACATCTGAATGTAAACGATTTAATTGTCATTTCCGAATATATGCCGACTAGTTATTTCGGGTTTGATAAAATGATGTATTACTGGTTAACTATTCCGATTTTTTTTCTTGTAGTCCTTATATACCTGGGAAGAGAAAAAAAGTTGCCCCGGTTTTTCCTTCCAGCACTTTTTTTCCTGTTATTGTCTATTAAATACAATCGTATAATACCTTATTTTGAGATTAGTGCACTTGTATGCATGGTCGCTACATTTCCTGTTAAGATAATCAATGTATGGAAGAATTTCCGATACCGATGGATATTGTATTTACTCTTTATTTATGGACTGACCATTGAGCCTTTCAATATTATCAGTGGCGATAACCGTCTCATGCCCTCCTACAATTTTGGGATTGGAATTGATCCGACGGTACTACCGGTACATGCTACGCGGTTTATTAACAAAAATCCAGTTCCCGAACCCCTCTTCAATGATTTTTTCTGGGGCGGGTACCTGATCTGGAACTTTTACCCTGAAAGGAGAACGTTTATTGATGGACGAATACCTTCCTACCCTTCGGAATTTGTTCATCAATATAATCAAATGTCTTGGAACAGACCTGATTTTCTAACGGCTGACAGCCTCTATAATTTTCAAACATTAATTATCATTAATCCCTTTTCGTTTCATTGGATAGATTCGAGTCCGCTTGATCAAAACAAATGGGCCCTTGTATTCTGGAACAGCTATCGGCACTTTATTTATATCAAACGCAATGAATCAAATCAAGCCTATATCGATAAATTTGAATATAAACTTTATAACCGACCATACACACCAATGGGATTAATACCGCTCCTCCATACTAATGAAGATTCACTCCTGGCAATAAAAGAGATTAAACGTCATAATCGATGGGCGCCGGACCCTATAGATAAATATTTATTAAAATACCTTGGGGAAACGGATGATTAACAATCTCTTCCTTCTTTTCTGGGGTTTGGTTTTTCTTTTCATTCCTTTTGACCGCGGTCCGGAAACGCCTTTGTATAACACCATTCTGCTATGTAGCGCATCGGGATTATTGGGGATTTATTATTATTTATGCAATAAAAATAAAGAGTACACAATCCGTAACAATATCCTTATTATTATTTTTGCCGCATTCATTTTCTGGATATTACTTTCAAATATCTGGACCATCGACGCGTTTGCTACCGATTATAAATCGTTAACATATCTGGCAGCTTTTATTCTCTTTTTTGCAACAGTGAATTATCCAGATCGGCTGGATGAATCCTTCATCGTCAAGTTCATTCTTGTATTGTTCGGAATCGAAATGCTTATAGGAATCTGGCAATTTTTCACTGAAATCAATGCAAATACAATTCAGGGTAGTTTTTTCGCCCGTTCCCATGGTTTTTTTGTCTGGCCAAACACCTTCGCCGGATACATAATTCTGATCTGGCCTATGATTTTCTGGAAGTATCTTTATTCCCCGAAACGAAAGTATGAACGAATCTTGTTTTTGCTATTATTTATTGGTGAATGGGTACTGGGTACTACCTATTCCCGTGCTGGTTGGCTGGCCTTTTTCTTAACATCGGTAGTGTTAAATCTATACATTCTTCATCGCTACCAATTAATTCAGACATTCGCACTAAAATTAAAAAGAGTGGCCCTGAGTATGATTCTGGTTATTGTTGGGCTGAGCGCCATACCCGGCAGTCAAATTATTTCCCGGATGGGAAGCCTGACCGATCCCGATACCTTCGGCAGACAACGAATCTGGGCTCAGACTTTTCATCTCGCCAAAGATCATCCCTGGATCGGATACGGCTTCAGAACATTTCATATCACGAATACACAATGGCTACCTCCTGGAATTCGCTTTGATTTTGCCCATAATGATTATCTTCAATATTTTGAGGAACTGGGAATCATTGGTCTGGGTTTATTTCTTATTTTTCTGATTTTTCTGGCGGGGAAAGGTTTCTCCTGGTTCCGTTTACATAAACAATTGGATAAAATATCCGCACCGGTTACCGGTATGGGTGTGGGTGCACTGGCTGTGCTAATCCATACTTTTGTGGATTATCATTTATACATCCCGGGTATTTTGACCCTCTTTCTTTTATTTATCGCTATTTTTCTCCGCCATCATCCAAATGCTTCTATTCAACAAATACCTATTACGGGAAAAGTAATCGCAGTCCCTACGCAACGGCTTTTTCAGATAATCGTTTTAATAACGCTGGTCGTATTCAGTGTTATTCAACCTCTGGCTCAGTATTTTACTCAGCAAGGGGATAGAGCCGTTGATGCAGAAGATTATTATTCCGCCCTGAAAAATTATCAGATTGCTACGGTTTTGGAATCCCGGAGGGGTGAAAATTATATGCATCTTGGATCAGTATATAGTAACCAGGCAATTCGGGAAAAGGATCATTTGAAGAAATGGATTTTATTGAATTCAGCGGAGAAAGAATTTGAGAGAAGTACCGAACTGGGCCCCCTAACATGGAATTACTGGCAGGTACGGGGAGAATTTTATAAACGCCATCTTTTGCAGTTGGTGTCATCAGGGTTTTCTTTGGATAAACTAACGGTCCTGGATACCACCATGCCCGGCTGGCGGGATATGTGGCTTACCGTTCCGAAAATGAACCGATTTTTTAACCGGGCGCTGGAACTCTATCCAAATAATCCGGATTTATGGATCAATCGCGCCGAAACCTGGCTGCAATTTGAAGAACCGGAATCATCATTGGTATGGTTTAAAAAATTTATCAAGTGGGATCCCAGAGATTTATCCGCAAAAGTTGCTTTTGGCGATGCGCTCCAACAATTAGGACAGTACAAGCAATCCCTCGGAAATTTGAAATCAGTGATAAAAACAGACTCAACCTACGGGTATGCCTGGTATCTCATGGGCCGGAATTATTATTATCTTGGGAACCAAGACTCAGCTTTCTTAAGCTTACAGTTGGCAAAAAGAATAAATCCTGAGATCACATCCATTGATTCATGGATAGATTCTGTGAACTATTCAGACGACGAATAGGAGAAACAATATTTGGCAGAGAAATTAAATCGATTTGAGCGCTATCTAAGTTCTAATTTGGGATACGGATCTTCCTCTTTTTCCTATAAACAGCTCCTGTTATTCACGGAAAAACTACTGGCCCAGATTCAGGCCGGACAAACGCTGCCGGATGCATTGGACGCCGTGTTCGAAACAACCGGAAATCGTGTGCAGCGCATGGTATTATTCAGCGTTGCTAACGCCGTAAAATCCGGGACGCCTCTTTCCCAGGCTATGCTAACCTTTAAAGACGTATTTCCTAACTTTTACATCGCAATGATTATGGCAACTGAACGCAGTGGGAAAATGGTCGTTGGATTGGAAGCGATCCGGTTACATCTAAGAAATGAAAATAAAATGTTTGATTATTACAATGTATCCTTGTTTTACCTTCGAATGATAATCTATGCTTTATTGGGCGGGGCAATCTACACACTGGTCCGTTTAGAACTCTTTACCTTCTCCTTGGAAAACATGCTATATACTACCAGTGGGGTCGCCTTCATTATCCTGCTTGCGGGTTGGGTTTATCGTTATATTATATCAAGTGAGATGCGGAAAGAAAAAATATTAAACCTGATTCCCCTGGCTGGAAAAATTCATCATTTCTCCAAAATCAGCACTTATTGTTTTTTATACAACGTTTTTCAACGTTCCGGTGTACCAATTCCACAAATCAATGGTCTTTTAATAAACTACCTTGGAGATTCCTATCTTGTTCAGGACATTCAAAAACTTGCGAATCTAATTAAATCAAAACCGGACCCGGACCGACTGCCAAAGTATTTCACTGTTTTACCGGATACTCTGGCCCGGGAAATCATCCTCTTTGAACAGGAGAAAACCAAGTACAACACCATCCTGAATTATTCCCAGTTCATCAGTGCGGAAATCGACGACATGGCGGAACAAATATTAAGTTTGGAAAAGCGCTTTCTCCTGGGCCTTCTAGGTATTGGGGCTGTTGTAGTTTATTTATCGCTGATCTACTAATCTCCAAAATGGGGAATAGAAATATTCCCGATTCCATTCTATATTTATTCTTATGAATCAGTGCTTCAAACGCCAATTTCTATCCAAACAAACCACTATTTTAAACTTGCGAGGTCTGCATCGTGGTTGATATCCTTGAACTTCTGAAATTTACCAATTCTTCCGGTGCCTCTGATCTCCACCTGAACGCCGGTGCTCCACCGATGGTCAGGGTCGACGGAGTGATGAAAAAAATTGATGTTCCTAACTTACTCCCTGAGGACATTCATCGCTTGATATATGATATCATGACAGACCAGGAACGGAAACGATTTGAAGAAACCTGGGAGTTGGATTTTTCACGGGAAATCGGGTCCATCGGACGTTTCCGTGTCAACGTCTACTATCAGAACGATGGCAAAGCAGCTGTATTCCGGACAATTCCTTCGAAAATACTCACTATGGAAGATCTCCATTTGCCGGAGGTAATACGGAAATTATGCTATCTCGAAAAAGGACTGGTTCTGGTTACCGGTCCCACCGGTAGTGGAAAATCAACGACATTAGCCGCCATGGTTGACCATATCAACTCTAACCGAAAATCTCATATTATTACAATTGAAGATCCCATCGAATTTGTTCACAAAAGCCGGTCCTGTCTGATTAGTCAGCGTGAGGTTGGTCGTGATACCAAATCGTTTACCAACGCGCTTCGTTCCGCGCTCCGGGAAGATCCGGATGTTATTCTGGTTGGTGAGATGCGCGATCTGGAAACTATCTCCCTGGCCATCAGCGCTGCGGAAACAGGTCACCTTGTTTTCGGAACCCTCCATACCAATAGCGTCGCCAAAACAGTGGATCGAATCGTGGATGTTTTTCCGACTAATCAACAGGAACAGATTCGTTCCATGTTTGCCGATTCGATTGAAGGGATAGTTTCCCAAATGTTATTACGGCGGAAAGGAGAAAAAGGCCGCGTTGCTGCTCTGGAAATATTGGTTGGTACCAATGCCATCCGGAGTTTAATCAGGGAGAATAAAACCTATCAGGTTCAGTCCGCGCTACAGACGGGATCATCGTTGGGAATGTGCACCATGGAACAAGCCCTGAGGAAACTTCTCCAAGAGGGAGCTATCACAAAAGAGGCGGCTCAGGAAATATTACCCAAAATGGATCTGAAATAAATTAACGGGAGGTATCCATGAATTTTAGCGATTTAATGAAACTCATGGTGGAAAAAGATGCCACCGACCTTTATATATCCGTTGGTAACCCTCCTATGTACCGGATCGGGCATGAAATTTATCCGGTTAGTTCAACCAAATTGAATCCTTCCATGACGGAAAAAATTGCCTATTCTTTTCTGGATGATAAACAAGCCAAGGAATTTCAGGAGCACCATGAAATTGATATTGCTTATTCTGTTCCTGGAGTAGGTCGGGTACGAATTAATATTTTCCGTCAACGGGGTTCCGTGGGCTTGGTGTTACGGCATATTAAATCCGAAATCAGGACTCTGGAAGATTTGGGCATGCCTCCCGCACTTAGCAAAATATGTGAAACGCCTCGCGGACTGGTGCTGATTACCGGAACCACCGGGAGTGGAAAATCCACAACACTGGCCGCCATGATTGACCATATCAATTCAACCCGTACCGGTCACATTGTTACGATCGAAGATCCTATGGAATTTTTACACTACCATAAAAAGTGTATCGTAACCCAACGGGAAGTAGGTATGGATACGGAATCCTATGCAGTGGCCCTGAAAAGCGCCCTGCGCCAAACACCTGATGTCCTTTTAATTGGTGAAATTCGTGATCAGGAAACAATGAAGGCTGCCCTGACTTTTGCCGAAACCGGTCATTTGGTATTCAGTACACTTCATTCGGTCAACGCTTCCCAAACATTGGAACGAATCATGAACTTCTTCCCCGTTGATAATCATCCCATGATCCGCCAGCATTTATCGCTTAATCTGAAGGCTATTATCTCTCAGCGTCTGATAACAAAAATGGATGGTACGGGAATGGTGGCTGCTCTGGAAATACTGGTGAATTCGTCCCGGATCAGCGATCTGATGTATAAAGGTCTCATCGATGAGGTGAAATCAACGATTGCCGCCTCCCGCGAATCGGGAATGCAAACCTTTGATCAACATTTGTTCGATCTATACAAACAAGGCGTGATATCCATGGATGATGCCCTTACCGCCGCCGACAGCGCCAACGATTTAAAACTCCATATGAAAATGGAGGGCGCGGAAGTTGAAGCCAGTCGTGACGCTATGAGTGAAGCCATAACCTTTCGTGATGATTAATCATGATTTCTGTTATTATCGTCGGCATTTTGGTTTTGGGTATTGGTATCGCCTACCTGTTTTTTCCCCGATTGCTTCTTCAACTTTCCCAATGGGCCAACCAGATTATTTTCAGGGATGATATTTTCATCAAAAAAAACCGGGCCACCGGCGCCGGCTTAATCATCGCGGGACTCTGGTTGTTATGGATTTATTTCCATCGATTCACATAACAATTCTGTGATAACTGTCACGACATGTCATGCATAACCGGATTAGGATTAGGATGAATAAAAAGAGTCATCAAGAACAAATGAGAACATTCACAAAAGGGTTTACCCTGATCGAGTTGGTCATGGTCATTGTATTAATAGGAATCTTATCGGCGATTGCCATACCTAAAGTCACCAACGTTATTGAGACTTCGCGCCTGAAAGCCACCAAGGGAGAGATGACAGAACTCAAAAAAGCGCTGATGGGTGATCCTTCCTCCGTGGCCGGCGGTGTCCTGATCGATAAAGGGTTTAACGGCGACATCGGCCATCTGCCGTCTTCCATGGACGATCTCGTTACTCAGGGTTCTTATCCCAATTGGAATCGGTTCACACAAACCGGATGGAACGGACCTTATATCTCCAAAGATTTTGCCTCTGACAATGAATGGAAGACGGATGCCTGGGGCAATACCTATGAGATATACAGTCCCACTGCCGGAGATACCAGTCTGTTAAGTTGGGGACCTGACGGTGTCAAAAGTACCAGTGATGATCTGAGTCTTCATCTCAAATAAAGGGGTTAGACTATGCAAAGAATTCGCACAACCAAGAACACTAAAGGTTTTACACTGTTTCAACTGGTCGCTTTAATCGTTGTTTTGGGTATCCTGGCAGCGACAGCCATACAAGTCATCGTTGTTCTGACACCGTCCAGTTGGGAAGCGGAGGCATTATCGGAAATGGAACAAATCCGATGTGGAATTGTCGGCTGTACTGAGGGTGATTGCGGTTTTATCGGCGATAATGGTTCAATTCCGACTACACTTCAGGACTTATTGCAAGACCCCGGCGGGAATCAGTATTGCAGTTGGCTGGGACCCTACCTTGATGTTACGTTTGTAAATAACCCCCTGGATTATCTTTATGATCCCTGGGGTAACCCGTACATCTGGGATACACAGAATTTGACGTTAACTTCAACGGCAGGGGGAAATGGTGCTGACCCCATTACCTTGGATATGTCTAACGAAATTACCGATGCACTCAACAATTCCGTTCAATATCAGTTTACCGACGATAACGGTCTTCCTTTGGATTCATCATCTATCGATGTTTATGTCAATTACGGTTGTGGAGATATTAAACTGGACTATAGTTCATCCCTCGGCTTCTACGGCGATGGTTTTCCGGCCTGCGGACTGGAGGTCACTGTTGTTGCTAATGGTGGGGCTGACACGCTTCATCCACCGGCATGTCCCGACCCGCCTTGCGACCCGGCGCCCATTACCTGTGATTATGGCACCATTCAATATTCCAGTTCCGCCGCGCTCAGCGGAACCCTGAATGACATTGTTTCTTTTCAGGCCGATGCAACCGGAGATTGTCAATTTAACATTAAAAGTTTATCCTTTGGATGGTCCGGCTCCAATTGGTGTAATCAAACACCTTATCTGGAAACCTTTAAAGTCGGCGGTAGCACATACTGGGATTATCTGGTCGATAATAACGGCGTACGGGCAGTGTCCGGCCAGGAATTGGTCCTGCGAAGCACCTTATTGGTTACTCCCGGCACGCCACTCAATGTAACGGAAGTCAAGTACGCCGATGCTCGTACCGGTGCGGCCGACCCTATTCAATTGGATGGAACAACTTTCCAGTTCTATCTCTACTCTGACCTTGCCCCTACCCAACTTATTTCCTTCACCGCTCCGGGAACGCCTCCGACGGTGGGATCATTAATCTATGCCAGTGGAACACTGCAAACATCCGGACATGATCGTCAGGACATATCCTTTGATATCACCAATCCCGGGGATTGCTGTATCACGATCAGTGGAATGATCGTTGAATGGGATACAACCTGCACTATTCCTTATCTTGAAGAAATAAAACTGGGCGGTACATCCTACTGGAAAAATACAGACTGCCGGGTAGCTTCCGGTCAATACCTGGCCCTTGATGATTTATTCTCCATCTGCGATGCTACGAAAACCGTAGAGCTGAAAGGCTTTACGACTTCCCGCGGATCGGATTGGGGAGACCATTATTCTGACCCCACTACCACATCGACGATCGGTGGTTCTATCAACCTTAATCCTAATAATAACAGTAATCACCAGTTTTATCTGGTGAAGACCGACGGCAGTCTCATCACTCGCGAAGACCTCACACAATCCGCATCCGATTATCAGGGTTCGGCGGTTTGGGTTCATGTAAAGCCAAAAGGGAATGGAAATCAGAACGGTCTCACGGTGAATGGATCATCATATTTAATGGATAATGGAAAGCAATATGATATTTCTTCTAACAACATGACGGTCAATCTCTACAATGATAACCGTTCCGGCGGTCTGGCCCTGGGACAATGGTGGATCAGCATTACGGCAACCAATGCGGTTATCACCGAAAACGGTCATGGCTATTATTTAGATGATGAATCCAATTCAAGTTCGGGATATATCCATCGATATAGTTGTACAAACCAGGGCAGTGGATGCAACAACCACAATGATCACGGTCATGGAAACCATAACGGCCATGGAAGCCATAATGATCATGGGAATCATGGCGGTGGTAATTCCGGATCCCATTATTCTCCACCGGATTGTCCGGACAGCGATGGAGACGGTAAAATTACAATTACTCATTATCCGGATGGCGACACCGAAAATCCCCAGGTTCTCTGTATTATCACTGATGCCTGGGAAGCTCACAAGGCTCACGGCGATGAGTGCGGCACACCAAACCAGGAAGACAGTTTTGAGTGCTCCGTTGAACAGGATCATGTGAATGGCAACGGCGATCGACTGGATATGCGCGGTCACCACATTAAGGTCACCTTTATCGCTACCGACGGTACGCAATATCCCTTCGAATTTGATACGGATAGTCGTTCGGGTCCCTCATTAGGCATTTACAACAATAATGTCGACGTGTCCGGCTCACGGCATTACACCGTCGAATTTGACGTGAAAAACACAGGGGACAGTCCGATCCAGATCAAACAGATCACTGGTTTCTGGAATGAATCCGACGCCTACGCATCCAAATTCAAGGTAGGAAGTGCAACATACTGGGATGCCGGTAGTGATGATCGCTTATCCAGTGGCGGCGTTCTTGACTTGAATAATTACATCTTCCTGGATGTGAATGACCGGGTTACCTTGGTATTTTACAAATTCAAGGATGCACTTACCGGTGGTAGTTACGTGGATATGCGCGGTGTTGATTTCTCGGTGGAACTTACTGGTGTGGGGGATAACTGTGATTATACGTTGACCTTCACAACACCGGGTACAGGTGGAAATAACCATAACGACCACGGTGGCGGCGGACACCATGATCATGGTCACTAATCTTTGAATCAGCAATAGGCCAACCTGGCTGAGATCCCCCCAGCCAGGTCCTTTGTATGCCAAGATTCGCAAGCATGACGATCACCGATTCCAGGGGCGGATTCACCCTCATTGAATTAATCATCGTCATTGTGATTATGGGAATTCTGGCCGGAGTCGCCGTCAGAACAACCACTCGCATCACCCTCAATGCCAAATTTAATGAAACGTATGAGGAGATGCAGAACTTAAAAAAATCCATCGTTGGCGATCCCAACATTATCCAGAATAATGTGAGAACCAGTTTTGGTTATGTGGGTGATACAGGTGTCATGCCTCCCACCCTGGATGATTTACTCGAGAACTCTTCCGGTAAACCAGGATGGGCCGGTCCTTATGTGGAAGCCGGTTATACCGGTGATCCCAACTTTTTCAAACGGGATGCCTTTGGTCAATCCTACCGGTATGTACTACCTACCGTCGGGACCAAGACTCCCAAAATCTGGACTCCTGCCGATGGCGATACAATCACGGTGAAAATCGCGGAAAGTTTGAATGCCATCCTGAACAATACGGTCAAAGTCCGCCTTTACCGGGAAAACGGTGTTGAGATAAACGGAACGAACGGAACCGTGGCCGTCTACTATAGCAATGCATGGACTCCTCTGACTTACTCTTCAGCAAACGGTTTTAAAATTTCTACCGTTCCTATTGGACTTAGACAGTTAAGGGCCATTTCCGCAGGCGATACGGTTTATAAAACACTATCGGTGGAAGAAGCGAATGGTACGACCGGCGGAACGATTAAAATGACGGTCTATCCCGATTATGGTAATTTAACCTATGTTTCCGGTTCAGCATCTGTTTCCGGGGCAGGAAATAATCAGGTTTCGTTTACTGTTACGAATACGGGGACACCTACATTCAAGATTAGTAAAATGACCATTACCTGGGACAAACTGCCCAATGACTGCTGGAATTGTCAATCCGCCTACCTTTCCGAAGTCAAAAAGACATTGACTTATTGGAAATGGAATACCTACGGACGTTCGTCCCTGGTACCCAGCGGTGCCCAAGTGATTTTAGATGCCAGCATGTCGCTCTATACCGGAGTAAATTCAATCGGACCGTTAATATTTCTGGACGGGACTGACGGATCTACAGCCAATACGATCAATATGAATGCTACCCGGTTTACAATCAAATTCGAATCCTCGACCGCCCCTTCCCAAACGATAACTTTTGATAATACAACAACCTGCCCGGCTCCCAGTTTGGTAGTGAGTGTAGCCGCTTCACGAGTAAATAACGCCCGCTTCCATCTAACGATCCAGAATCCGGGAGTCCTACCGGTCACAGTTACTTCCATGACCGTTTCTTCTGATATCACGACCTCTACCGCTTATCTGGAACGAATTCAATTCAACGCCACAAATGTCTGGCGAGCTGATGTAGCCGCTTGCAGCAGCGTAGCCCGCCCAACAATTGCCAATAACGCTGTAGGTACTGCCGATTTTTCAATCTGTACCTATGCCTTACCCACAATCAATGCCGGTGGAACGGCAACAGTGGATATTCGTATCCGGAAAAATCTGAGCGGAACCACCAATGTTCCCGTAAAAGTTGGACAATCCTATACCCTCCAGTTCATTCTTCAATGCGGAAATACCCAAACGATCGCTTTCACGCTTTAAACTATACTGTGAAGCAATCTAAATCATATCTCGGTTTCACACTCATTGAGTTAGTCATGGTAATTGTTATTATCGGTATTCTCAGCGCTGTAGGATTCCGATCCCTGGCCCGTATCAGCACGAACCGAAATTTTAATCTGACCATTGCAAATATGAACAAAATCAAATACGCCATCGTGGGAAATCCGAAAATCGTGGAAAACGGTGTACGTATTGATTATGGTTATGTAGGCGACACCGGTCAATTTCCAACCAGTTTAAACGATTTGCTTACAGACCCGGGAGTTGCCGGCTGGGATGGTCCTTATGGTGATTACACGGGAATTAAAGAAGATCCTACCGCTCTCTTTCGGGATGGCTGGAATACAACCATAACTTATTCCGTACCGACTTCCGGCCCGGTAACATTAACCAGTCCCGGTGATGGTGATCCTATTGTGTTAAAGATTGCCAATGATAAATCCGAAATATTAAATAACACTGTCGCTTTGCGAGTACGAAACGGCGATGGTTATCCTCTCCGTGACAGCGATGCCACCGTTCAGATCCAATACGGCGGTGACCCCTGGCAAACAATGACTTACTCAAAAACTCTGGGATATAATATTTCCTCCGTACCAATAGGCATTGCAACGCTCCGGTTTATTGTTTCCGGTGATACTTCTTTACGACATCTCAGCGTAGGACCGAATAATTCTACGACGAGTCCGACGGAAGGGTTGGAATACACGGTTAATCCTACCTTTGGGACACTCACTTATGTGGCCGGAACAGCTTCCCTCGGAGGTACAAATAATTCCGAGCTCACGTTTACCGTGAACAATTCCGGTAATACTATCATGGATATTTCTCAGATCAGTGTGAGCTGGTCCAATTCCCTTTGTTGGGAGTGCGATTACGCCTATATGGCCAATATTACCGTTAACGGAACCGACTACTGGAAATGGAATACGATAAATCGAAGTGCTCTGGCCTCTACCGGAGCCCGGTTGGTGTTGGATAATACCCTTTCACTACCCTCCGGCAATACCACTATCGGACCCATTGCTTTCCAGGACCAGGTGGACGGAAACGGAACCGTTCAACCCATGAATGACGTTACCTTCCGAATATCTTTCTTTTCCAGTCTGACACCAAACCAAACGGTGAGTTTTTCAACCAGTGGGACCTGTTCACCGGCAGTAATTTCTTATTCGAATCTAACCAAACCACAACTATATCGTGTTCGCCTTCGAATCCATAATACAGGGAGTGCAGCCACTACTATTACCGGTATGCAAATTAAATGTGATGTGAGTCCAAGTCCGTATCTTAATATCATATCCTTTATTAACGCTTCCACGATTTACTGGCAGGCCAACCAATCCTGGTGCGGTAATCAATCACGGCAGTTGGTGGATAATGTGAATGGCGTGGATATCACTTTTTGTAAAACGCAGCCCCCAGCCTTTATTTCCGGCGGTGGATATATCCTGTTGAACCGGATGGACTT
The DNA here is from genome assembly GCA_013152835.1 of FCB group bacterium. Taxonomy (GTDB): domain Bacteria; phylum Fidelibacterota; class Marinisomatia; order Marinisomatales; family J089; genus J089. The sequence goes on along the minus strand of JAADFQ010000237.1, from coordinate 31,435 downwards.
CTATCTTAACGCTACCGGCAGCACCAAAGCAGATGTTACCGGAGCAAATTTTACGCTGACGCTCCATTTCAAATGCGGATCGGATCAAACAATATCATTTACCATGCCTTAATTTTTTCGATTTTGGAGGATTATGTGTAATATGGATCTACAGAATATTTCCAAATGAGTATCATACCTTTCATACCAATTATCGCCGCTATCGCTCTGGTGTTCGGACTGCTGCTTATGTTTAATCCGGAATTTGTAAAAAGATTAAACGAACTGGGGAATCGAATCATTACAACGGACGAAGGTGCTCTGGCCCATCGCTATATCACCGGTGCGATTTTGGTTATATTGAGTTTGACTCTTATTATTGTCAGTTGGCCATAAGATAACCGCTTCGGGAAAAACAATGCCCGAAGGAGATTCAATACCCATCTCTTTTCCCCTGCTTCATCCGAGAGAGAAAGTATTACCGGTCTTGGCCGGTTTTCATTTCGGATTGCTCCAGGTTTCCAGTTATTTTTTATTCCAATGTTATTATACAGCCACGTATATGGGCTATTTTTTTATTTCGGTAATTTGGATTGCGGGTGTCGTTTTGAATCTCCGATTTGCAAAACCAAAATCATTCCGCACCAGTTTATTATTGTCAACAATTGCCTACGGATTGCTCGCTCTGGGATTAGTCACATTTATTCCCACCATCGTTTTTTTACCCATTTATGGAATTCTGATCCTGGCAACGGCTGCTCCGGCCGGAGCATTATTCAGAACCCGGGCTGAATCGCAATCCACGGCACAACTTTTTTTCCACGAAAATAATGGTTTTATTCTGGGTTTTGTTACCAGCCTCCTTGGTTTTGTACAATGGGGGGTTCGTGCTCCCTTTATTCTGCCTTTTATTTCCCTCGCTTTGATTATGCTGGTTTATTTTACTTATCCGGTTTGGTTGCCAATTTTACTTTTGGGAATTTTGGGGATGCTGTCCTTTAAATTCTATGGTCTGGCAGCATTACTATCGGTATTGGTCGTCACCCTTTGCTTATCACGATCCGAAGCTATTTCATTTCATAAGACAGGTTTTTCAATTGACAAAAACCGGATATCCGTTAAGAAGAAAAAAAATATTCTCTTCCTATCGGGCGTAAACCTGATTCTGCTTCAGTTCTTTATCACACGGGAATTCTCAACTTTACTGGCTGCTTCAGAATTATCCGTTCTGATTGTAGCCACGGCCTACTTTATTGGGTATTCCGTTGGTTATCTGGCCGCACCACGAATCCCTAACCGTTTTTTTCTTCCTTTGGGATGGGTCACTCTCTTCCTGCATCTGGATATTTTTTTATTTCTTAAATATTTTGCTTCGATGGCAATTTATCTCGGAGCCGGATGGTGGGCTTTGATCGGAATTCTGTTTTTCTCGGCTTTTGTTACTTCAAGTTTTTATTCTCTTTTTCTACCCCGGTTCACCGAATTCACATCGCCTTCCTTAAAACTGGTTCGCTCCTATTCCCGAGAATTAGCCGGTGCCGTTGCAGGAACAGGATTACTGATTTTATTCACGCTCTGGTTCCCGCAGTGGATTCAACCGGTTTATTTTGCCATTTTCTTCCTGATTCTCTGGATGCTATCGGCGCCTCATCAGTTATGGACATTTCAGTTGATTGCCGCGATCGGAATTCTGGTGTTTCTTCTGAGTCGTGGACCCGGGATAAAGCTGGCCGTCACTCAGGATTATTATGCAATGCGTGGATACAGTAACCCCTCGCTATGTTATCAGGCGAACAGCATGTACCACACGATTGAGATACTGGATACTCATTCCCTTCCCGGTCTTCCCTCCGATGGCCGATGGTCCTTCATTAATGGTGTCCTGTATTTCGGATATCAGGCAAATTCGGAGGGTGAATGGATTCAAGAAACCGGCTTGTCCGAATTCACCTATTTCCTGGCTGAACTTCCTGCTCAATACCAGTATAGTAAGAAAAAAAAGAAACTGAATATCCTGATATTGGGGTGCGGTTCCATGTATTCCGTGGGACGGGTGGGTCCTTTTGCCAAAGCCACCACACTCGTGGAAATTGATCCGGATGTGGTTCAATCTGCTAAAAAGTGCTGGGGAGATTTGAATCAATTTAATCGCTGGACAAATACTCAAATCATCATCGATGATGCCAAGCATTTTATACGCACTGACAATAAAACATACGACTTGATTGTGATGGATATTTCCGCACCTTATACGCTGGGAACAATGCTCTTACACAATCAGGATTTCTTTAATTTACTAAAATCGCGTCTTGCACCTGGAGGACTATTCGCTGAATCCACTCAGGGATCGGCCGATCCTGATTATCCCGACAGTCAAGCGATGAAAATTCTGGCCGGTATTATCAGTGAATATCCCCAAACCATGGTCTTAAATACAGGAAACAACTATGGAAATCATGGATTTGTTTACGCATCCCTTGATTCAACCCTGGATGTTCATCTGATTGATTCACTATTGACCAGAGCAGATCGCCGTTCCGGTGTAAATGTTGAACCGGATTGGAGAGCGAATCTTGATTGGTCTCAGATCACACCTTTTTCCTATACCCACATGGAAACACTGCTTTCAGGAAATTATTGGCGACTTTCGAGCCGACTCGGACTGGACCGAACACTGATTGATTTGGATTGGATGCGCAGGAGATGGATAAAACTTGAATCGCTGCATCTCCGATTCCCCCAAATCATCCGGGATATATTCCGTACCGTCTGGATTTGGGTATGGTTTGGCGGTCTTGTGGTTTCCTTCGGTTGGTCAATCTATTCCAAAGACTCCAACCGCCATAATTGAAAATCAAGACAGCGCGTTCCGGGAAATGGTATTGCCCTGGCATTCAGCTCCGTAACCAATCCGGGTATTGGTCCTTCCGTTAAATAATACACCAATTCTCCCGACCTTATTTTATCCTTCAGTTCAACCGTAGAAAACTCCGGACGATAAACGGCAAGACTTAATTGGCTTAACAGATACTTTTTATGTAAAACATCGTCGGTTTTATCCAGATAAGCAGTAACTATAGGAACGGCTGATGAATAGATTATCAAATGGTTAGCCAAATGCCGTTGATCCACTAAAACAATTGTATCTTGTAGTAAATATGGTCGTAATCCCGCTATCAAATTCGGATAGGGGGAACTGCGTAAAACCCAATCGCTTACTTTTCCAATATGCTGACCTGCGTTGATCCTGAACGACCGGTATGGTTTTACCGATTCGCCATCGCGGATATACCGATAACCATTCGCTGCGATTAAGACAACCAGGATTATGATCAAAATCGGTAATCTTGGTTTATCGTATTCATGAAACCACGCTAAGCTGACTAAGAACATTCCGGCCATAATGGTCGGTACCCATTGTTCCGGATCCCATGGAAGCCAATAGAAAAAATGTACGGTCATCAATCCCAGAAAAATTAGGAAAAAAGCGGTAATCCGTTTATTCCTAGTCCACGCTTTCCGGATAGTAATAACGAGCATTCCGAATCCCACAACCATTTCTACGGTCATCCAGGGACCCTCTCCGGTCTCCCCGATAAGTAAGCGTCGGAACCCGGTCCAGGCTTCTACCATCTGATTAAAAAAGTGCGGAGTGATCGTAAAAAACTCCCCGGTGACGTGATATTCAAATAACCATTGCAAGGCACCGGAAAGAGTTCGAATTCCATTTACGCTCACAATAATAATCCCAAACCAAATCAAACCCAGGGAGACAGCCGAGACTCCGATCAACCAGAATTGTGCCCAGCCTATCTGCTTTTTTCCTGCGGAAATTCCCAGAACAATAGCGATGGTTACTACGATTATCCCATTCTCCAGATGTGCCATGACCGATATTGCCAATAGAAAACCCAGAATAATTTCCGCGATATATGGAGTTGAGATATTAAAAACTTGCGAGGCGTATTTTGTCCAATGCAAATAATGAAAGGTATAAAGCACAGAAATCTGCTGAAAAAACAGGAGAATTTCCTTTTCTTCTCCATGAGTGGCAAACATCCATCGACCATGAAAGAAGATTGTTATTGCTGCCAGCCAGAAAGCCGTGCGGGAATTTCCTAAAACCCAATTTAATCCCCAAAAAAGGAGAACGGTATTCATGGAAGCAAACAGAATTTCCCGTAAACTTACGACAACATTCGGGTCCAGATCCGGAAGGAGAAGACTGATCAGTCGACTGATAGGAAGAACAAGCGTGTGGGCAAAGAAAAATATTACCGATCCGGGCATGGAATCCCAATCATGAACAATAGTAGCCGACATAAGACTGTCCCAGCGACGAAAACCTGGTACGGGAAACAGAAAATAGATGATAAACGTAAGCAGGGCCAATGCAATTCCTTTGAATACAAATCGATGATCCCTGAACACGTTTAGCTCACTCATGATTGGGGAGCCATTATTCAAGACGTAATGGTGGTTTCATTTTTAGCGCCGTTCATAACAATTCATCAACGGGGAGGTGGAAAACCGAATTAAAACAAGTTCCGATAAAATAGCGAGTGGGTAAAACAGTAAATCATAACTTATGAATTTTTCCTTTTGATCTTCGACGCTTACCTTCTTTCAGCCCTTGTGTTGATTTGATTTTCATGTGACCTGTGGGGTTGCGATTAAATAAAGAGTGCTTTAGTTTCTATCTTAATTCCATGGATACTACAATGAAATCCCATCCCGGTCAATATCGAGGATTCACTCTAATTGAACTCGTAATGGTGATGATCATCATTGCTATTTTAAGCGGTATCGGTGCCCGATCGCTAATTCGTGTATTTAACAATGCGAATGTGAATGGTACAATTGCCGAAATGCGAATATTAGCCGAAGGTATCGTTGGAAATCCTAATATCATGGAAAATAATATCCGTACCAATTACGGATACATCGGCGATACCGGGCAGTTACCCCCAACCCTTCGGGATTTAGTATCCAACGTATCCGGTATTCCCGGATGGGATGGTCCATATATTGATATCGGTTTTGCGGACGATCCGGATTATTATCTCACCGATGCCTGGGGCAACAGTTATGTCTATTCGGTTCCCTCCGATCATACGCAACCGCCCGTTATTTATACTCCTGATGACGGCGATACAATTACTCAAAAAATTGGAAACAGTGTAAATGAATTACTGGGCAATACGATAAAAGTCAGGTTATTAACTTCTAAAAATGTGGAAGTGGACGGCTCCAGCGGCAAAGTAGAAATCCAATATGGCGGCAGTTATCATTCGTTAAGCTATAATTCTTCCAACGGTTATTATCTCGGCTCGGTTCCGATTGGCATTCATAAAGTTCGCGCCGTATCCGCCGGTGATACGGTATTAAAATCCATGTCCGTGTCACCGGGAAATCGTACGACATCCGATAATATTGAAATGACAATATATGCCACCTATGGAAATGTGACGTATGTCTCTGGTTCAGCTACGGTTGAAACCGCTACGCAGAATGAGGTCTATTTTGATATCAGTAATTCCGGAAGCACCACTATGCCGATCAATAAAATGACACTGAGCTGGTCTGCTGCTACCCAAAGTTGTTGGAATTGCGCCACACCATATCTGGAGTCGGTTTCGGTAGCGGGAAATGCGCATTGGACCTGGAATGTGAACAGTACCGCTTTATCTCCTACTGACGCTCAGATTATCCTGGGGAATAAAATTCAGATTTATGCCGGGGACATGACGATCGGACCGTTGGTATTTAAGGATGCAGCCGACGGTACCGGAGCCACAGTGGACATGCGGGGAACCAGTTTTACAATAAAATTTCAGTCCCAAACTGCTCCGACACAAACCGTAACCTTCTCAACGACGGGCGTTTGTAGTGACCCCACTTTATCGTTAAACGGGACGGTAACCAGTAACGCCCGAAATGTTTATTTTCCATTGAAAAATTCGGGTTATATTCCTGTTGAACTGACCAGTATCGTTGTCTCTACTGATTTTTCCGCTTCAACAGCCTATCTGGAACGGATAGATGTCCCCAGCGGTACTATAGTTTGGCAGGCGGATAATACCACCTGCGGTTCAGTCCCCCGCCAGCGGATTGACAGCAATATTCAGGCAACGGCCTCTTTTTCCAGTTGCAGTTATACAAATCCGACCTGGAACGTGAATCAATCACGTACATTAAGAATGCGAATCTATAAAAATACCAGTGGAACTGCCGCTGTCACCGGCGGATTCTCCGGAACTGTTTTCGATCTCACCTTTAATTACGCCTGCGGAACTTCCCAGACAACATCGATCCCAATCCCCTAGATTTCCACCAATGGTGCACGCCTGCGTACCACTTGTCCACCGTAGCAAAGCGCTGGCGGCAAACACACTTCGATGTACGGGCATGGAGAAAATCCGTAGTACATTTTTCTTTCGTTCATAGGCAGCATCCCGACTCGGAGATAAAGATATTTACACATTAATCGCAAAATAAAACAGAAATGCATAAACAACCGTAATCAGGAGTAATACCCAGAGCGGATATTTTTTCTCGAAAAAGATTTCCTTCCAAGATGTTTTGGGATTATTCTGTGTCATTATTGTCCTCCTTATTTAGTTCTGGTATAAAATTGTAATAACTAATTTTCAATGATAAAAGGTTTATCTTCCGTCGAGGCATACATTGAAAGTGATTTTATTATTGAGTAATATCAGAGGGGCCGTGTACGGACCCCAGGAGAAAAACAACCCGTATAATCTCAGAGGTGTGCCGTGGAAAATGACTATCTCAATGATCCGGAATTTCAGGAACTGATCAGACAATATCTTGATTTTTTAGTAAATGCACTCCCGGATGTGAAAGCAAATCTCAGTGATAAGAATTTTTTGGAAGTCCAGAAATTCGGTCACAACATGAAAGGAAGCGGGGGCGGTTATGGCCTGGATGAATTTTCAGAATTCGGGTCCCAAATTGAAAAAGCAGCCATGGTTCAGGATGAATTGGCTTTGGAAAACCTGATCGTAACATTCGATAAAAAATTGGCTGAAACAGTTAACCGTTTCGCCGTTAAATAATCCCGAAGTAAAAAAATTCAACAAGGGAACAATCGTCTTATGCAAAATCAGGTTAAAATTCTTATACTTGAAGACGACCATTATTTTATTGCACCTATAAAATATCATTTGGAAAAAGCCGGATATATCGTCTTTGTTCTGGATATTTTGGAGAATGCTGAATCGGCTCAGGAACTGGTTTTCCAGCATTCGCCAAATATCATTCTTTGTGATATTCAAATGCGTCCAAACGGTTTTGAAATTCTTCGGACGATAAAAAGTCATTCTCAATTACGCCTGATTCCATTCATTTTCATGACCGGAATTGAATCACTGCCGGAGCGGATTCGAGCCTATCTCGGCGGAGTGGATGATTTTATTATTAAACCCATTAACCGGGATGAGATGCTGGCAAAGATATCCTCCATTATGAAACGACAGGATGATCTGGAACATGCAATCTACCTGGATCCTCTGACCCAGATTTATAATCGGCGATATTTTCAGAAGGAATTAATGCGCCAGATTAAACTTCATCATCGTCACGGCGATGGGTTTACCTTAGTCATGATGGACCTGGATCATTTTAAGACCGTCAACGACACTTATGGCCATTCCTGTGGTGATCAGGTACTGATTGCCTTTACGCGCTTTATCCAGAATAATATTCGTACTACAGATATTTTATCCCGGTGGGGTGGCGAAGAATTTTTCCTGATTATGGAACGGTCCGAAATTGAAGGCGCCATTAAAACCGTAGAAGGTCTCCTGAATAATCTCCAGGAGCAAGTGAAGGTAAAGTGGAATGATGAAGAAATCAGTTTTACCTTCAGCGCCGGTATCGCTCAGTTCCCGCTCCACGGGGAAGACCCACAAGTACTGATCGACACGGCAGACCGGGGACTTTACAAAGCAAAAGAATCCGGTCGCTGCCGTGTCGAAATTGGTACTCCGGGAAATTAAGACGCTTTTCGCTCCCTTCCCTCTTGTTCCGGATACACGGTAATCTTTCCGCTTTCCAGCCCAACACGTAATCTTTCCGCTGCGGGGTTTTCCAGCATTACCCGGGACAACGTAGCCAGAATTTCCCGTTTTATCAGGCGTTTCACCGGACGAGCGCCATATTCCGGTTCATAGCCGTGACGCACTAAGTAATCCCGTACTTCTTCATCAATATCCACCCGGATATTGGACTCTTTAATTTGTTTCAGCATCCGTTTTAGCTGAATATCCACAATACCCTGAATCACCGACTCCTCGAGATCATTGAATCGGATGATTTCATCAATCCGGTTCAGGAATTCAGGACGTAGTGCCCGTTTAATTTCATCCTGTGCCAGATTAGACGTCATGATAATGAGTGTATTTTTAAAATTGACCGTACGACCTTTGGTATCGGTCAGACGACCCTCGTCTAAGATCTGGAGCAAAATGTTCAATACATTGGGGTGCGCCTTTTCAATCTCATCGAACAGAATGACAGCATAGGGACGCCGCCGGATCTTTTCCGTCAATTGACCACCCTCGTCATACCCCACATATCCGGGTGGTGCTCCAATCAGTTTGGAAACCGAATGCAATTCCATATATTCGCTCATATCAATCCGAATCAAAGCTCGTTCATCATCGAACAGTAATTCTGCCAAGGCTTTAGCACATTCGGTTTTTCCCACGCCTGTGTTTCCGGTGAATAAAAATGTACCCAGTGGCCGGTGTTGATCCAGTACGCCCATTTTCGACATTCGAATCACATCGGCAACTTTCTCCAGGGCCTGATCCTGCCCAACGACCCGGTTCCGAAGTTGATCTTCCAGGTGGAGTAATTTTTCCTGCTCCCCACTTAACATTTTAGTCGTCGGTATTCCAGTCCATTTGGAAACGATTTCAGCAATATCCTCTTCATCCACTTCCATTTTGAGGAAATGATGTTCCTGCGTAATCCGATCTGTTAATCGTTCAATATTTTGTTCCAATTTGGGTATTTCGTCATACAATATTTTGGCAGATGTCTGGTAATCGCCTTCGCGCTGAGCCCGATCACTCTGGTGCTGAAGTTCTTCCAACCGGGTTTTCAGCGATTGTATTTGATTCATCGTCTCCTTTTCCCGTTCCCAAATTTGGGTCAACTCATCCAACTCTGATTTTAACGCTTTTATTTCATCCTTTACCTGAACCAACCGATTCCGCGACTTCGCATCTTTTTCTTTTTTTAACGCTTCCCGTTCAACTTCCAACTGTAGAAGTTTACGACGTTTATCGTCGATTTCAACCGGAGCCGAATTCATTTCGATTTTTAGTTTGGCAGCGGCTTCATCCACCAGATCCACGGCCTTATCCGGTAAAAATCGATCAGAGATATAGCGATCAGATAAACTGGCCGCAGCTATCAATGCCGAATCTTTAATATGCAATCCGTGATGGATTTCATATTTATCTTTAATACCCCGCAGAATCGTAATCGTATCCTCAACACCTGGTTCGGCAATAAAGACTTGCTGAAAACGACGTTCCAGGGCAGCATCCTTTTCAATATATTTCTGATATTCATTCAGAGTGGTTGCACCAATGACCTTCATCCGTCCGCGGGCCAGCTCCGGTTTAATCATATTGGATACATCCATCTGACCCTCACCACCACCAGCGCCAACAATCATGTGTAATTCATCGATAAACAGGATGATTTCGCCGTCGCTTTCAACGATCTTTTTAATAAAATTTTTCAACCGTTCCTCGAATTGACCGCGATACATGGCACCAGCAACCATGGCACTAAGATCCATGGCAATCAAACGTTTTTGTTTCAGGTTTTCCGGAACATCACCTTCGATAATCCGGCGTGCTAATCCTTCTACCACCGTGGTTTTCCCGGTTCCCGGTTCTCCGATCAACACGGGATTATTTTTTGTGCGGCGGGTTAAAATTTGAATGATTCGCCGGATTTCATTTTCCCGACCGATAACCGGATCGATTTTCCCCTGTCTCGCCAGTGCGGTGAGATCCATTCCGTATTTTTCAAGCGGGTTTACCCCTTCCTCGGGGTTGAATTGTTGCTGTGTATTCATAATTTTGCTCCTGTTTCATCCAAGATACTCCAGAACCATACCGGAATTCAATCTGCGACAATCCGCTGGAAAGGAACGCCAGGATGTCATTGCCCTTGTGCATTATTGGCGCTGGAAAAGTCAAACTGACAGGTGCAATTACACAGACAACCTTTCACAGACAACCTTTTCCTTGTTCGATGCTCTCAATAGTAAGCATTTTCTCATACTTTTTTCACCCTAAACAAGAGATAGATATGAAAACGACTAAGCGCCTGTTTCCGATTTTAACCCTTATTTTCATCACCGGTGTATTAATCGGAAAGCCAAAAACATTAAAGCGTTCTGAAATTCCCGATCAATACAAATGGAACCTTACGGACATTTATACTGACTGGGATCAATGGGCAGCGGATTATGACCGACTTCAGGAATTAATGGATCGGTATTCGGGTTTGAAAGGAACGCTGAACCAGGGTCCGGATGCTTTGCTGGACGCCTATTATCTTTCGGATACTTTAGGCATTCTGGCGGAAAAAGTATATAGTTACGCTTCCCTGAATAGGGATGTCGACAGTCGGGATAATGCTGTATCCGCCAAACTCCAACAGGTGCAAATACTGTTTTCTCAATTTGGAACCGCCACGGCATGGTTTGATCCTGAATTATTAAGTATACCCTGGGAAACGATGTCTGCCTGGCTAACCGAAACGCCTGCTCTGGCGCCATATCGTTTTTCCATCGAAAACTTATATCGCCAGCAAACGCACGTCTTGGACGAAGAGGGAGAACGGCTATTATCCTATTTCTCCCGTTTTAATTCCACGCCCCGGTCCATTCATTCCGAGCTCTCGACATCGGATATTCGTTTCCCCGATGTCGTTCTTGCCGATGGTGATTCGGTTACCATAACTCCCGGTCAATATCGTCTCATCCTGAGCACGAACCGCAACCAGGATGATCGCCGACTGGCATTTGAAACCCGGAACGGGCTGTACAATGCCAATATTAACACCTACGCCGCTATCTATAATGGCATCTGTCAACGAGACTGGGCGATGGCGCAGGCACGTAATTATAATTCGACACTGGAAGCCGCTCTGGACAATAATAATGTTCCCGTGGATGTTTACCTGAATTTAATCCGGGAAGTGAAAAAAGGGACCGGATCGTTAAAAAAATACCATCGCTTGCGGAAGAAAGCCCTGGGACTGAAGGAATATCATTTATACGATAGCAGTATCCCCGTCGTGGATTTTAACAAAACCTATGAATATGACGATGTAGCCGAGATTATCCAACAAGGCGTCAAATTACTGGGTAAAGATTACGGTAAAAAATTAAAAGGAGCCTTTAACGGTGGTTGGGTGGACGTCTACGAAAACGAAGGGAAGCGGGGCGGTGCCTATTCTTCCGGAGTATACGGGGTTCATCCGTATATGTTGTTAAATTACAGTGATACCATGGATGACATGTTCACCGTGGCCCATGAGATGGGTCATTCCATGCATACCATGTATGCTAATGAAACGCAGCCTTATGCCACTGCCGATTATACTATTTTTGTGGCGGAAGTGGCCTCCACCCTGAATGAAGCTCTGCTCCTGGATTACCTGCTGGGAAAATCGAAAGATCCGAAAGAACGGATTGCCCTTCTTTCGCTGGCCATTGATAATATCGCCGGGACTTTTTTCACTCAGGTCATGTTCGCCGACTTCGAATTGCAGGCCCATCAGTTAGCCGAGGAAGGGAAACCGATCACGGCCGATGTTCTGAACGACATCTACCGGCAGCTACTCCAGGATTATTATGGTGAGGACGTTGCCCATGATGATCTTTATGACATCACCTGGGCCCGGATTCCCCATTTCTATTTTGCACCCTACTATGTGTATCAATATGCCACGTGTTTCGCCTCATCGGCGAAGATAGTTTTCGATATAAAAGCAGCCAAAGGCCGGAAACAGAAAAAGGTTGTTAAACGGTATTTGAAGTTGCTCAAATCAGGCGGTAACGATTACCCTATGGAGCAGTTAAAAGCCGCCGGTGTAGACCTCAGTCAGCCGACCACCATTCAGGCCGTACTCAATCAAATGGAATCATTGGTAGATCAGTTTGAACAGGAAGTGGACAAGCTTTAGCGAAGGCTGAACTAATACAGCGCTTTTTCAATTTTCAGAGCTGCATCGATAAATTGCCGGCAGTGTTGGGCCTGGTCTTCCGGATTACCCCAGACGGCTGACCCTCTTAAGACAGCGCCGAACCAACCCTCCCGATGCCAATGCCCTCCAGAAGGAAGTTCCTCCTCCGGTTGTTTCTCAGGATTGGGATAGGGGTTAATATACCAGTAGGGTTCGGAATAACTGCTATCCCCCGGCGACATTCCCAATCCGATAGATTCGGAAAAGTCGTAAGGTTTTCCCATGGAAATCAATGCACCTACATCAAAGTGATGTGGCCAGCAACGAGCCAGTGTGGCGTCCTCTTCCCACTCCAAAATGTCATCCAGCAAGGAAAAACTGTTATGGAACCAGTTGGCTAATTCCTGAAATGCCTCCGGATCGGAACGGTCGAAGGTAGCTCCGCTTCCCACCAGGTGGTCCGGCATTTCATAATCGCGTAATCGGGGCACCTGCTCCATGGTTCGACCGGTAAATCGTTCTACGACGCCGGCGACCCACTGCAAACTTTCCTCAATGGTTTTTCCGGATAAAGGCAAAGAAGCGAACTCTTTACCGAAAGAATCCAAAAGGCTAATGGTAAGAAAGGGGATTTTAAGCGCCAGATGAAACCCGTCCGGAGTTTCCCGTCCCACCAGTGCCTCCAAATCAGCGCGCCAACCCAGATTAGTATGGCTATCGTCTGCCTCCACCGGGATACAGGCATCGGCCAATGCAGATAGTATCTGTATTGCCCAGTGACTTTGTACCCGGGCTTCCGCCAGACGATCAATGTTGACCGGATGAACCGTTTTCCAAAGGATTGAATCACTCATTTCAAACTCCTTCCGGATTAAGCGACACACCACCATAAGCAATTCCCGTTAAACGGGTCATTGCCCGATGAAATGTGGTTAAATCATTTGTATTAAATTGACTCAAAGCTTCATGGCCGCAGGCCCGCGCCAGAATTTTCATCAATTCTACCGAAGATCGAAAGAAACGGTTGAGTCGTTCAGCCGCTTCCGTTACCGGCAATCGCTTCCGCAGAGATTCTTTTTGGGTGGCAATCCCTACCGGGCAATTATTTGTATAACAGGCACGCATGCCGATACAGCCGATTGCCTGGAGGGCGGCGTTGGAAAGGGCGATACCATCGGCTCCCAAGGCCAGCGCTTTGGCCAAATCAGCGGGAGTACGTAACCCTCCCGTAATGATTAAAGTTACATCTTGGCGCTTGCGGAGATTCAGATGGCGACGAGCCCGAGCCAGTGCGGGGATCGTGGGAACTGAAATATGATCCCGGAAAATCAGCGGCGCCGCTCCGGTACCGCCGCCTCGTCCATCCAGAATGATGTAATCGACGCCCACCTCCAGCGCCGCATCCAAATCCTCTTCGATATGTTGTGCCGATAATTTGAATCCGATGGGAATTCCGCCTGTGCGCTCGCGAACTTCATCAGCAAATTCACGAAAATCTTCAATCCGGTTCCAATCCGGGAATCGCGCCGGAGAAATGGCCGGTTGTCCTTCGGGTAATCCCCGAACCGTGGCTATTTTTCCACGTACTTTGTCCCCCGGCAAATGTCCCCCCGTGCCCGTCTTGGCGCCCTGGCCGCCTTTAAAATGGAACGCCTGGACATGTTGGATTTTTTCCCAGCTCCAACCGAAACGTCCCGAAGCTAATTCATAGAAATATTTCGAATTCGCTGCCTGTTCCTCGGGGAGCATTCCGCCTTCCCCGGAACATATTCCCGTCCCGGCCAACTCCGCACCCCGAGCCAGGGCAATTTTCGCTTCCTCCGAAAGGGCACCGTAACTCATATCAGACACAAAAAGCGGGATATCCAGTTTCAGTGGTTTGTTCGCATTGGGACCGATAATCAATTCCGTTGCAACCGGTTCATCATCCAGGCGCGGCAAGGTGTGTAGTTGTCCTACTACAAATTGAATCTCATTCCAGGAAGGCAACTCCTGCCGGGGAACACCCATCGCCGCCGTAGGTCCGTGATGTCCCGTCCGGGTAAGTCCGTAACCAGCTAATTCCCGAATTGCCCTCACTTCCGGTTCTATCTCAGTTCCGTGATGATCCTGATAAGCGCCCTGATAATCTTCCCGATTCCAGGGTTGAGGATTGGCAGCTCCCCAATCTTCAATTTCACGCCGGTCAATCCATAGCACGTCGTCTTCAATCCAGGAAGTGAATTTTTTTAGCCGTTCGTTATTATTATACTCACTAATTCCCGAATCCAAACGGTAATCCCAGTTATGCAAACCACAAATCAGATTGTGTCCCTGAACCAGACCGTCGGATAACAGGGCACCCCGATGCAGACAGCGGCCATAAAAAACTCGAAATTGATCGTCTGCACGAATAATGACCAGGTCCACTCCCCCGATTAGGGCATGTTGCGGTATTTTCTCCGGAATATCCTCAATATAGGCCAATTTCTCCGGTCGTTTCATATTCTGCTCCCGGTTTATCAATGGAAAGAAGAACTTACGTTTATTTTATCACCCATATTGTCGGTGTCCGGTCATTTTACCCGGTTTTTCCATTACTCTGTTAACAAATTTCTCCAAATGCTGAACCATCGCCGGACTATGAGTAGCGGAATTGGTCCCCATGTCGAGATATCGCCCTTTTGGGAGCAGCCTTTCCATCAATCGAAGGTTTTCGGGTTCGTGAAGAATATCCCGGGAACCACCGAAAATCAATACGGGGCATTCAATCTCCGGTAAACGATCCCAAACCGTATACCGGGCCAGTTCCTGAGCACCCCTCTTTAATCTGGCCGGGTTGGCCTCATCCAGGGCGGTACAGTATTTTTCATATTGTTTGTGATCGTGTGCAACATCCAGACGGAAAGTACGCAAATACCATTTCACGAACGGTTTCATCAAAGAATAAAGAGCCGGAGGAAAACAGGCAATTAATACCCTACCCCAAAGCGGAATACGGAATTCCGCATTAGGTCCTACCAGGGCTAAAGCAAGCGGTGGGATATCCAGGGAGTGTATCGCCTCCAGAATTGCCGTGGCTCCCAGGGAACTTCCGAACCAGAGAGTAGTCTCCGGAATCAGGTTCAGTCCGTGAGCAGCTTTCACCAGATCAGATGCAATTGCCTGTGTCCCAAAGGATGAATTCGCGGTTGTCTCTGCTGAATTTTTCTCCCGCGTCTCCAGGTAAATCACCGGCCAGATCGCAGTCATTTCCCGTAAAACGGTCTTCCACCCCGCCATTCTCGAAATCCATCCCGGGATAAAAAATATTGTCAGCGGATTTGGACGGGGAGGAGAAAAACGAAAGGCTTGCAGGATAATGCCAGGATTTGGTGAAATCGTAAATCTTTCAACGGTGGCTCCAGGGGCACAGTAGGATTCGAGTTCTACCGATTTGGTCATACGATCACCCGTAATACTTTCGGCATTAACGAATAGGAAGCCGGTGTTGTCCCGACAATCTGACCATCCGCTTCGATGACCATGGGCGCTTCGGTGGTAATGCGTACGGTTGTTGTTTCGGCATAGTGTGCTTCAGGATAATCAAGTACCGTTCCGGTGTACAGAGTGGGAATCAGGCGGAGCAACCGTAACCGGGACGAAGCCTCAATCCAGGCAACACCAAACTGCCCGTCATCTTGCCGGGGAGATCGGCTATAGCCCATGCCGCCGCCGAAAAAACGTGTTTTAAATACTGTAAGATTGGAAAAGGATTTAACGGGCATGGATTTACCGTCAAGGGTTATGGAAACTTCACTGGGTATGGATTCGCGAATGGCTTTCAGACCGGCAAGAATAGCAGCACCATCTACTGTAATACGCTTTAGCCAAAGGGCCGGACCGGAAAGTGCATTAAATTTATCATTCGCCAGGCTGATGACCCCGATACTGGAATTATTCGCGAAATAAGTTCCTTCTTGAGCATCATCAACACCTTCCGGATGAATTCGTCCCAGATCAATTAATCGCTCATCGGTTCCGTAGATTTTTTCCAGAGATGAATGACCCGTATTAAATTTTCTTTCAAAATCACAACTGCTCCCGGCGGCGAGGAATAGCCAACGGCATTCCGGCTGTAAGGATACACCATCGGCAAAAGCACCGTTCAGTGCTTCATTAAACGTACCGTCACCGCCGACAATCCCCAGTCGATCCACATCCGATTTCATCCATTGGCGCACAATCTCCGTTGCATGACCGGGATATTCGGACTGACGAACTTCATAGGGAATATTGTTTTGGTCCAATTCCTGTTTTAATGCCAGCCAGCGTAATTCACCCCGATAACCACCGGCGGCAGGATTCCATATAATCTTTAAATCAGTAAATGGTAAGGACATGGACCGGAGTTCTATTCCCTCTCCTGAACACTCATTTCCCCCTGATCCGATTCAACTCTTTTGAAAATTAGTCCTCCTCAACATTTAATCGTCGTATTTTATCAAGAAGGACGGACTGCCTGACCGGTTTGGATAAATAATCGTTACAACCGGCCTTGAGACAACGATCGCGGTCGGTAACGAAAACATGGGCCGTCAACGCAATAACGGGAATCGTACTCCACTTTTTTTTCTTTCGCATAACCCGAACCAGATTAAGACCATCCTCGTTACCGGCCAGGGAAAGATCCAGCAGTACTACCTGAGGTTTAATTTTTCGTAATACTTCTTTTGCTTCCTGGACACTAACGGCATAGTATAATTGATAACGGGATTTAAGAAAATATTCCATCAGTAATTGAGACGATGGATCATCTTCTACGACCAGTACATCTCCTAATATACCTTCAGACGCCGGATCTTCTTTCCCGGATCCTTCCGCAACGCCTATTCCCTGTTTGGAAACCGGTTGCGCAGGTGTGAATTCCAACGTAAAAGTAGTGCCGACATCTTTCTGGCTCTCTACAGTGACAGGAACCGAATTCATATCCAGACAACGCTTGGTAATGGATAATCCCAGACCCAGACCCTGGTATTTTTTCGTAAAACCGGAACTTTCCTGTGAAAAAACGTCGTACATGTGTTTCATGTATTCCTTTGAGATTCCGATTCCGGTGTCTTTAATTGTGAGGATAAATTGGCCTCTTTCGGACTTTAAATGAATATGAATAGTACCGGATGGAGTATATTTAATTGCGTTATCCACAAGATTTGAAATCGCCTTTAATATACTTTCCCGGTCTGCATGGATAACCGGTTTTCGGACTTCTGAAAGATTAATCAATTCCAGGCCACGCATTTTAATTGTGGCATTATGTTCCTTCACCACTTGATTTATAATCTCATTCAGGTCCAGGTCTTCCGGATTCAGGGAAAATGTCCCCGCTTCAATCTGGGAAATATCCAGGATCTCATGGACCGTACGCATCAGACGCTGACCGCTGGCTTGAATAATATCGATAACTTCATTCCGCTCTTCCGGAGATTCAATGGAATCATCTTTACGGAGTAATTCTACAAACCCCAACACCGAATTCAGAGGCGTGCGGATTTCATGGGACATGTTGGCTAAAAAGAGCGTTTTTACTCGTTCCCCCTCCTGTGCTTTTTTCAACGCTTCCTGAAGACGGAACCGATCCTTTTCCTGTTTCGTAATATCGTGAATTAACCCGGAAATGACCTGGGTACCATCTTCCCGGGCACCGATCACCTTGGCGTTGACCAGACAAATCATTTCCGATCCGTCCTTTTTCCGTAGCGTCAATTTATAATCACGGACATAACCATCTTTTTGTATCCGCCCAACAAAAGTTTCCCGGTCGCCGGAACCCCGGTAAAATCGCCGGGCATCCATTTTCAATAATTCTTTCCGTGTATAGCCGAATAATGCTTCACCTGCGGGGTTAATATCCAAAATCCGACCATCGACAGTACCGAGATAGATGGTGTCCAGGGATTCTTCAAAAATTGAACGAAATTTTGCTTCGCTTTCTTCCAGCCTGGCCCGAGTCTCTTTCTTTTCGGTAATGTCCTCCTTCACTGCCAGGAAATGCTGCACCACACCTTCGGAATCAACGACCGGCGATATGCTGGCCTGTTCCCAATATAAACTCCCGTCCTTGCGTTTATTGTGAAATTCCCCATACCAGGTTTTGCCATCGGTAATTGTCTTCCACATTTGCTCATATTCTTTTGCGGATGTGTGACCGGATTTTAACAAGTTTGCATTTTCCCCAATTACCTCATCACTGCTCCAACCCGTGACTTCCGAAAATTTCGGGTTC
This sequence comes from FCB group bacterium, assembly GCA_013152835.1. Lineage (GTDB taxonomy): Bacteria > Fidelibacterota > Marinisomatia > Marinisomatales > J089 > J089. The sequence goes on along the minus strand of JAADFQ010000237.1, from coordinate 12,972 downwards.
ACATATTCGATATTCCCTTCAAGATCCGTGATCATAACGGTTGACGGACTCTGTTCCACGGCTTCATTCAGAATTTGGATTTCACTTTCCGCTACTTTTAAAGCCGTGATATCCATGGCAATAACTTGATAAGCTTGTTCCCCTTTAAATTGAATTGGTGTTGAAGTTACCAGGGCATAAACCGTCGCACCATCTCTTCGTAATAATTTTTCCTCGATCAGCGGAAGCGGTTCTCCGGTTTTCATCATATGTTGAATACGTTTTAGGGCAAGTTCACGACTATCGGGATGCATAATATTCAGAACCGGCTGCCCGATGAGTTCGTTATAATGTTCAAATCCCATCAACCGGACCCCTTCCGCATTGATAAATCTCCAGACACCCTGCGCATGAATCCCAATGGCCACAGGAGCCTGATCCACCAATTTCCGGTATCGTGTTTCACTTTCAATGACCAGCAGTTCCGCCTGTTTGCGGTCTTCGATATCTCTGGTAATGGATAGGATATGAGGCTCGTTATGCATCGTGATCACCCGAGCTGACATGAGACCCGTATGCAGTGAGCCGTCCCGAAAACGGAATCGAGCTTCCAGGTTTTCTACGATACCGTCCTTTCTTAATGCCCTCACCAACTTTTTCCGATCTTCCAAATCTGCCCAGATTTTAAGTTCCACGGAAGTTTTCCCCTGAACATCATCCCAGGTATATCCGGTTAAGGCAGTAAATCCGTCATTGATTTCCACGTACAATCCGTCGGATAAGCGATTAATGTTTACTGCATCCGGGCTGGTTTTGAAGGATAGGCGGAATTTCTCCTCCGATTCACGCAGTTTTTCATAGGCTCGGCGTCGCTCCAGTTCGGACCCGGCCCGGTCGGCAAATACTTTCAGCAGGGATTCTACCAGATGCTCGTTTTTTATCGTCTGCCGGGACATGACCGCTATAATACCCAACTGGTTATTCCCTCCGGCAAACAGAGGCATTCCATAGAAACTATCAATTTCCCATTCCTGAAGAAACGTATCCCTGGGAAATTTGCGCCGAACGTCTTCCACACATTGGCAGTATTCTTTCCCAACGACATTTTCGCAGGGTGTTTCTTTCATATTAAAGATGAAATTTGGTTTCAGTTCGCCGTCCTGAACAAAAGCAATAGTTTGTATCTGGCCCGGATCCTGAGCATTCAATTCACCTACAAAAGCAAAATCACATCCCAACACTTCGTTTAGTTCCAAAACCAACGACTCAAAAAATGTTTCTTCGGGAGTAGTCGATACACTTTCAGCCAGGCGTCTCAGCGCCGCATCGGATATATCCCTCTGGATGGAGGTCCCCAAAAGGTTAGCAGCAATGGTCAGTGATTCCACCTCCATTTCGGACCACCTACGTTCGGATCGGTGGTCATCAAAACTCAGGATTCCCCACCATTCCGATCCGGCAAGGATGGGAATAATTAATACACTTTTTGATTTATTGATTTCAAAATAGGATTGGTTTTTCGTTTCCGAAATCCGGGCAGTAATTTTTTCTCCGTTATTAAGCTGACTGCTCCACGGTTCAAAACCCAGGTCCTTAAACGACCGGGCGGTTTTACGATGTTTCCGGGCGAATCCCCGGGCAGCCCATCGACCCCATACTTTAGCGAATAGTAGATCGGATTCTGATTTCTGATTTTCGAATAATGTAACCCGGGTGGCACCAACGGCCTGACCTATATTGGCCAGTATCGATTCCACGCAATCAAACCAGGATTGTGCCCGTAAGACCTCTTCCGCCGCATTGGTAATAACGGAAAGGATCCGATCCCGCTTGCGCAATTCTTTTTCCACACGTTTCCGTTCCGTGACATCCCGGTGAATCACCAGAATACCATCTTCACCGTTGGGCAGGGGTACTTTCACTTCGTGGAGTTCCAGTGTAATCCAAGTCCCGTCCCCCCGCTGGTTTTCTACCTCATGACTTAAATACCCGGTTTCCAGGATTGTCTGAATATTGGACCGCACCTCCGATTTGCTTTCGGAATCGGCAATTTCAACAACATTCATCCCGATCATTTCATCCCGGCTATATCCCAGGATTTCGCAGGAAGCGGGATTACAATCCAGGATGTTCCCGTGGCTGTCTTCAAGAATAAACCCATCCGGAGAAGCCTGAAACAGGGTTTCATATCGCTTCTGAGTTTCTTCCAACTCCCGAGCCGTTTGAACTGCCTTGGTTTCATCCAGGAGAAAGCCGATCAGTCCGTATCCCGATTCGGTTTTGTAGGTGGACAAGACCTGTTGAATAACTCTTTTCTCACCGTTTTTTCTTTTTATCGGAATCAGGATTAACTGGTAAATATCAGGGACTTCTCCGGTCTCCAAAATTGTTGTGATCAGGTTTTCCAGATTTGTTACCTGATCTTTGGATACCCGGTCATGATCGGCAAATCCGGCCTGTATTTCCCAGGCCGGTTGACCGAGAACTTCATCAGCCGAAACACCAGTTATTTCTTCCATGCCCTGGCTCCACTCCACGATATTGCCAGTTTCATCCGTAACCATAATCCCCTCTAAGGCCTGTTTTAACACATTACGGATTATTCGGTCCTTCTGCTCCAGTTCTTTACTGAGAGAAACCATGGCGGTAATATCAGTGATATACCCGATATAGGATGTAACCTGTCCCTGTTTATCCCGAACAACGGTGGTCAAATCATGAACCCATCGCGAATCACCTTGCGCATCCAGAATCCTGTAGCGCTGGCTGAAATGCGTTTCTCCGGCGAGGACATGTTCTTGTACTTCCGCAACCACCCGTTCCAGATCATCAGGATGTATGATATCGGAATAATGTAGTTCACCCTGAATCAGTTGCTGAACAGAATAACCATAGAGAGATTCTACATTGGGTGAAACGTAATTTATAGGAATGCGCTCATCGCCGGCCAGCCAGCGAAAAATGACCATGGGACCCGAGCGGAACAATTGTCGTTCCTCCTGAAGGGCCAGCCGGCTTTCTTTTTCCCTGGTTATATCTTCTATCGTCCCTTCAATGTATACGATATCACCGCTCTGATCACGGACTAAATATGCATTTTCCCGAATATAAATTCGGGTCCCGTTCTTACGCGTCCAAGTAACCTCATTACCTTGAATATGACCTTCTTGTCTTAAACGTTCAATAAATATTGAACGATCGTATCCCGGTTCATAACCTTCCGTATTCAAATTCCGTTTAGCAAAATCTGCAAAGGATGAATATCCCAGAAGATCAATCATTGCCTGGTTGGCTAATAAAATTTTTCCGTCCAGAGTCGTTCGGTATAATCCCACACTTAAATTGTCATATAATAATCGGAATCGAAATTCATTTTCTAATACTTGTTTTGATTGTTCCCGGACTTTGTTTTCTATATTGTTTTGATATTTACGAATTTGATCTTCCGCCAATTTTATTCGCAGCATGGCACGTACCTGGGAAACCAATTCGCCAGGTTCAACAGGCTTGGACAAATACACATCTGCCCCGGCATGTAACCCCTCGATTTTATCCCGGGATGATAAATGGACGCCGGTAAGAATTATAATGGGGATCGCAGTTGTTGCGGGATTTGCACGCAGTCGGCGACAAACTTCAAAACCATCGATCCCGGGAAGAGCGACATTCAGGATGATAATATCCGGAATGGTTTCGGATACATAAGCAAGACCATCCTCACCACTGTTTGCTGAAACCAGTTTCACATCCTGGAATTCTTTTCGAATTATACTTTTGAGGGTAGTCAGCGTTTCTTGATGATCATCAATAAATAGTATGCGTGGCATAGGTCTACTCAGAAAGTGGGTCGTTTCGGGTATTCAGGATACGTGGACGCTAATGAATTCATCGGCTGAATTTAAATTCCCCCGGTAAATATTCTGATGAATATTAGATAATAATATGGATAACCGGGAGGAAAATCATGTAGTACCCGGTAATTAACCTCTTTTTGGGTAACATCCTGTTCACGGAATGAAAAGGTTTCAGTTCCGACCCTTACGTTAGGATTGTCTTCACATCGGGATAAAACAAAAGCCCCCGCTCCCAGATGAGAACGAGGGCTTTAAACAACTATAAATGATCAGTTATTTCGCGTGGCAGGTCAGGCAGAGAGCACTATTGTTATTGGATATTACCAAAAGCTTGGTTCCACTCACAGCCACCGTATTGTGGACGTCATGGCAGGAAGCGCATTCCATTTTCCCACCGATAAGCAAGTCAGCAGTGATGGTTCCACCCAATCCACTGTTTTCTGTTGTTGGGTCATTTAATTCCCCATCAGTACTGGCAAGAGTCGCATCATACGTAAATGAAATCGGATGATCATTACTTAGATCGGTTCCGAAATTCTTGTTACCTGTTAAAAATTCAGTACCATTGGTTTTTCCGCTGAAGTTATCCAAAGCCACTGTACCGTCATGACAGGATAAGCAAAGTTTTGAAGCGCCGTCCGGTTGACCAACAGTAGTCGCATCTAGTGTTGAAGATGTATAAGTTGTAAAATTACTGGTCGTCACCTGGTGATTCCAGAGAGGGGCACCATTCACTCCAGTTTCAGCATTATGAGGTGTATGACAAACGGCACAGATTTCACCGGTGTTATTCCAGCTTTTGTTACTGAAATCGTGATCGGAACCGGCAATTGTCTGCGCGGAAAGAGCTCCCAACATGATCAGGCTGGTGGTTATAACTTTTAAGGTACGCATTGTTTTGTCCTTTCTATTCAATTCTATCTGAGTTCAATAAACATTCACCCCTATTAGATCAAACTCCGTGCCAGAACACTGATTGCGCTTTCATTTGTGATTTAAATCAAAAATCCAGACCTGCTTCGACGGTGGCATGGTAGTTTATCTCCCTTTTCCACGGGGAATCAAAAAAGAACAACCCGCAAACATTTGGAAAAACTGGGGAATATTCCACAGCGAAGGGAATATTCCACAGCGAAGTGCGCAATAATCCTCATCCAGGTGAGTTTTCTTACAAGAGCCCGTGCTTTTTCATTTTATAACGGATTTGGTCCCGGGATATTTTCAGCCGCTTGGCAGCATGGACCTGATTACCCTTTTCTTCCTTTAAAGCCCATTGAACAATCATGGATTCCATATCATCCCAACTTTTTCCGTCAAAAACCGTTTTCATTCCTCCGGTCGCCTCCGGGTGAACCTCCATCCCGTCAGTTCTTGAAGAGGATTGGATATGAGCGGGTAAATGCCAGGGTTCGATAATATTCGCATGTTCGAGTAAGAATATTCGCTCCAATGCATTTTTTAATTCACGCACATTACCAGGCCAGGAATACCCGGAAATCAAATCCAGCGCCGGTTTCGAAATACCCTTCACAGAGCGACCGAACTCCGCATTGAATAAATCAATAAATCGATTCACCAAAAGCGGAATATCCTCTTTACGTTTCCTCAGGGGAGGTAAAACCAAAGTAATAACATTCAGACGATAATACAGATCTTCCCTGAAATTACCCTCGGTAATTTCCTGTTCCAGGTCCCGGTTCGTGGAGGCAATAATCCGGACATTCACTTTCAATTCCCTTGTCCCTCCTACACGATAAAATGATTGTGTCTCGATAAATCGTAAAAGTTTGGCCTGGAATCCGATCGGTATTTCACCAATTTCGTCCAACAGGATGGTACCCCCGTTGGCGAATTCCACCTGTCCCTGTTTTCGGGTTTTCGCATCGGTAAAGGCACCTTTTTCGTATCCGAACAATTCGCTTTCCAACAGGTTTTCCGATAATGAAGCACAATTTACAATAATAAACGGTTTATGTTTCCGGGGACCTTGCTCATGGAGAACCCTGGCGAGAGTATCTTTTCCGGTTCCGGTTTCGCCTAACAACAGAATCGTTCCCGTATCCGTTTGAACCAATTTCTGGGCGGTTTCCATGACATCACGCATTTTCTTGGATTGACTGATGTAGTTGCCCAACTGATAGCGTTGTTCTTCCTGTTGTTTGAGGATCGATATTTCTTTGGATTTTTCTTTTTCCTTCATTGCCCGGCTGACCATTACCGTGATTTCATCAAAATTCACCGGTTTGTTCAGGTATTCCCGGGCACCCAGTTTAAGCGCTTCGATGGAGACTTCTTCCGTACCATAGGCCGTCATAAAGAAAAAGATCGATTCATCCCGAATAGGCTGTAACTGGCGTAAAATCTCAATTCCATTAGTATCGGGAAGACGATAATCCATAAAGATCACATCCGGGGGATCCTTCAATGCCTGTTCAATCCCCGGTTTTCCGTATTCCAACATTGTTGTAACAAATCCCATCTTTTTCAGATGTTCGGATAATGACCAGGCAACCAGTTTTTCATCTTCGATTATCAGCGCTCTTGCATTGGTCATGACACACCCCCTTTTGTTTGAACAGGCAACTCAACCAGAAACTCGGTCCAATGTTCCGGAGAACTGTTCACCGTAATTGTACCGCCGTGTTTCTCAACAAAGGATTTTGTCAGCGACAACCCCAGCCCGGTGCCTTTATGTTTGGTAGTATAAAAAGGTTTAAAAATGAGATCCATCAAATCCTTAGGAATCCAGCTCCCGGTATTTTTCACGGAGATTCTGATACGCTTTTTCCCGGGTAAATATTCCGTAGTTATGGATATGCGATCTCCTTTCCCCTTCTCAGTCGCCTGGTAAGCGTTCAATATCAGATTGGCAAATATTTGTTTCAATAAATCAATATCGCCATTTACCACGGAGTGAGAGGAAGCCAACGCTACCGTTAATTGAATTTGTTCACTGGCTATTTTGGGACGTTGCAAGGCAATCACCTGTTCCAAAATCGAATGTAACTCCACTTCCTGAAAATGGGGTTCGCGCGGTTTCGCATAGTCCATCAGATCATTGATTGTTTTTGTAACCCGGTTAATTTGAAATAACATTTCCTTATATATGGGGTCTTTGCGCAGGCGGTAATCCCGGTCCAAAAGAATTTCTAATGCATTCCGGATTCCCGCGATTGGATTTTTAATTTCGTGAGCCACACTGGCAGCCAGTTCGCCTACACTGGCCAATTGACCTGCACGTTCAATCTGGTTTTGGTGAAGCTTATCCACCTCATGTTTTGATTTCTCCAACTGCTCGGTCATTCGAGATATTGTTTCCGCCAGGCCGCGTAATTCACCCGGTGTATCCAGTTTTACCCGGGTCGAAAAATCACCTGATTCAATCTGTTGGATACTCGCCTTCAGTTCCGTGAGAGGTTTTTGGAAGGTCCGATTATGCACTATTCCTAATATGACCGATAACACGGTAATAAATAGGAAGAATGATATAAAATCATAGCGCAGCATCATCGTTTCGACTTTGACTTCAGGGGAATCATTCATACCGATTTCGATGTATCCATTTACGGGGGCAGTACTGCCGTGGCAGGGTTGACAGGATGGTTCATTCAGTATCTTTGATACGATTCTAAGAATTGGAACTGAATCTTCGATAGTATAGGCAACCAGATTCGCACGTGCCAGTTTAGGTTGGTATAACGTGGGGATCGATGCGACCTCTCCCACCATGGAAGAATCATCAGCGAACACGACGCGAAAATCCCGGTCCAAAACCCGGACCCATCGAATTTTGTCGTTGGTGGATAAACCCTCCAAAATACTTTGAAAATGGTTTGGTTGATGGTTCTCCATGTTATGAATAATATTATTATGAATCAGGGTTTCCATCGGGCGAACCAATTCAACCATATATTGATGGAAATGTTTTTCCCGTACCTGGTTGATCATGACCGTGGCCACACTCCCAAAAATAAAAAGGATGGTCAGGGCCACAATGATCATCCTGCTGCGCCAGGTCATATTTTTAAATGAACGAAATTTCATCTTAATTCACCTTAAGGTAATAATTGTTGAGCTTGTTTTCCTGCAGCCTGTTGGGCGCTCTTTTTATATTCTTCAACGGCGACTGAATCCCGGTGCAGCGATTGCGCCACAATTCCCCGCCAATAATGAACCCGGTACATCTCCGGCAAACTTCCGATGGCCGATAAGAAATCCCAGGCCTGATCAAAAGCTCCCAGACGATAAGCCACCAATCCACGACCTAGATTCCGATACCCGATGTAGGGAGCCTGATCCGGCAGGGATCGAAAGACCGAATCCGCCTGATTCCAGGACTCGAGTTTGAGATAAGTCATTCCCAATAGAATGATACCATCGGAAGTAAGCGAATCCAATGTCTCGAGTTGAAACCGCGCCAGATCATAGCGAGCTGAAAAATAAAGTTTCCGTGCCAAATCCTCTTTCCGTATCCGTTTTTTATCGCTTTTAGTATAATGCACAGATATAGGTTGACTAAGGTCATCAGGAAAATATGGCGCCAATATTTCCGATAGATGGGTTTTTAGCGTCGGTGTAAATCCTGGTAGATAATGCAATAATTTGCCTTTCGGCGATACCACAAATAAAGTTGGGAAAACGCGAACACCGAATTGATCGTAAAGTATATGCGACGTATCATCAATCAACGGAAATTCATGAGACAATTGTGAATTCAAAACAGTACCCCGACTCGGAGTGATGACTTCCACTATCGATAAACGTTTTTTCACCGGCGAGGGGAGAAATTTACCCAGAGCCTCCATAAAGCTGAATGAATACGGATGATTTTGCCGCGTAAAAATGACCAATACCAAGGTATCTTCCGACGTGGAATCCAGTTGATCTGTAACAACCGCCCAGGTTGAATCGGGGAGCTGGTCTCCCAATAACCATCGGCGACCGGCCTTGGAACGTTCCGTTTCCGGTTGGGCTGAACACAATCCGGTGAGTAACAAACTGAGTATCCAGATTCCAGCGATGGAACTCCGTGGGTAAGGCCTGCGGTTCCGATTTCCATTGCCCGGAAACGACATCCCGAACAGTTGATGCGGTGTTTGGATAAACCGCAAATATTTCGGACAGGGCATCATATCATTTTAGCGGGTATACTCTTGCAGTTTATGACATCCCGGCTGACAACTCCCACCGTCTTCCTTCGGCGTATAATTGATAGGTAATTGCCATTCACCGAAGGGAACCGCTTCCCGAATATGAAATGGTTTGGTGGATGCATGAGTTTGGTGACAGGCACGGCAGGTCCGGCCCTTCTCCCGATTCACATGTAAGTAATGGAGGTTACGGTCACCATCACGAAAATTGGTCAATTTAATCGTATTCTGATCCAAAACATTTTCCGAAGGATGACATTGAAAACAAAGTTGATATTGGTCGATATTGAACTTTGAATAAAATTTTTCCGGATAATAAAACTTTAATAACCGGATATTATCCGTTCCATGAGGATCATGACAACCGGCACAATTCTTTTCCCGTATTGGTCCGTGCCAATCAGGATTTTTTTTCAAAAACGATTTCATATTAGGAATGGTTGTTTTTCCTAATTTCATGGGTTTATTATGACAAGTCATACACAGGTCAAAGGGTTCTTCCCGAAGATTTTTTTCAAATTGCGATCCATGGGGTAAATGGCAATTCAAACAGGAATCATCCATATCCAACGCCTGATGATGTGATTTCCCCTTGCTGTTTTTCTCTTCAATTTCACTATGACAACCCATACATAAATCCGGCACCGATTCTTCCAGTTGGTACTTGATATCCGATTCATGGGGATTATGACAATTGGAACACGATTCTTCTACGGGAGCGTGTTTATTGCTCAGGGAAGCTATTTCCTCGGACTTTAATTCATGACATTGATAGCAGGTACTGTTCACATCGGCTTTTTTCAACAATGTATTTTTCAGGTTGCCGTGACCGGAATGACAAATATCACAGGCGCCGACGGCAACCGGGCCATGGACAAATTCCTTATCCCTGGAACCGGTATCATGACAGTCACTGCATACGTCGGCCGCCGTGTTACCCTTGAGTAAAAAGTTCTGATCGCTCTGGTGTGGATCATGACAAACCGTGCACGATCCATCGGCAACCGGCGGATGCAGATCCTTTTCCGATGTATCTACCTCGTGGCAAGTGGTACAGATAGACTCAATATTCTTAGAGACAAGTCCGATCTCAGTTCCCCGCCCACCCGGATGGTTCCGTTTATTCTGTTTATGACAAGTCAAACAATCGGCTTCATCCACCGGAACGTGGATATTCTTTTTAATCGCAATATCGTTGTGGCATCCGCCGGACGTACAATCCTGGGTAAATCCCGGAACAATCATAATGGCCATAATTATGGAAAGCAGTATGGTTTGTTTCATTTTCGACTCCTAATAACTTTTCGGACGGTGATCCTCACCATGGCATTTCAGATAACAGGCGCCCCGGTTGTTTCCACGGTCTTCCCAGCGTAATTCTCCATCACGATTGGGCGATACATAATCCGTATTAAAATTAATTAAATGTTTGTTATTCACCGACCCATGGGGATCATGGCAGGTGGTACAAGCCGTTTTCTCCCGTACAACATGTCTATCATGTATTTTGAATCTCATACCCATCGTCTTGTTGAGAATTTTTGAACGGTCATGACAATCGTAACAGGAAGCATACAGGGAAGAGTTCTCCGAATTATTGTCAGTAAATGTCATTTGTTTTTTTAACAGTGGCGCATAAGCTGATCCATGAGGACCATTGGGCGCACCGCCCGAAATGGAATTGTTATTGTGGCAATCCGTACAATACATAATTGACGTTTCCGTCCAGGGATTTAACAATGAGGGAACATCTGAATTTTTTCCTTGGGCAAAAACCGGATGGAACGAAGCATTGGTTTCCGCGAATTCCAGGCGGATGCTGCCCGCATTATCCAGTCGCGGTACATAGGTTGGTATGGTTGCCAGATTGGTGTCATGGCATTTTAAACAGATCTCATACTCATTAGTCGCAGGCTCTACCGGTGAGCCATAGGTATTGATACCGGGAAGACCCTGTTCGGCGCCGGTAATATTGGGCGCCGTTCCCGAGGCTCCTGAAACCTGGTGCGGATTATGACAATCCGTACATTCCACGTGAGGAACCATGGTTTGAGGATCCTCTTCCGGCGCATGGATTCCGGTATAATCCTCGACCGGATGCGTTGATGATTTAAGTAGTTCGGACTGAATATCCACACCTACATTTCCGTTATGGCATACAAGGCAATTATCTTCCTCTGCACTGGATTTTAATAACCAGTACTGACTTGCACTCCCATGGGATACATGACAGTTATAACACGCATTATCGGCTACCGTGGTCCAATCGGAATAAGGCCAGGGATCGGGGCCGGTCCCATTCCAGGTTGCGGACGAAGAAGAGTGCGTACTCGTGGTCCAATTCACCTTATCATGACATAAAGCGCAAACACCTCCCTGAATCGGATTGGTCTTTAAAAATTTTCCGTACGTATTGTCATGAGCATCATGGCAGGAGGAACACTCCAATGGTTTCGATACCATTCCATTGTTCCCGTGCAGGTCATGACATCCATTACAGGAAAGTTCTCCCGTTGGGTGAGTATCCAGATTCAGAGGATGATCATCGGCTAAATTGTCGGAGAGATTGGTTCGGTAACCAGCCGGTATTTTATCCATACCCAGGGGGAAGGCGATGGGGTCGCTCCGATTCAACACTAAACCCAGAGCAACGGTCCCATCGTGGCAACTAAGACAAAGTCGGGATGAAACTCCCGGTTGCTGGCTGTTCCCAGTCATGGAAGGGCTACCGTACATCGTGTACGTTGTACTTGCGGATGACCGATTCCAAAGCGGTGCTTCACCGGACCCGTTATGGGTTGCATGACAAAAGATGCAAATTTCAGTTTCACCGGTCGCCGTTAACTGTCCCGGTCCGCTTACCGATAAATTATGTTTCGTTTCTGAAATTATACTTTGTCCCCACAGATGGAAAGAAGTGGTCAGGATAAGGGTAATGATTTGTTGTTTATTCATAAAGCATCCGGAATATTTGGATTCTTCTGTTCATAGTATCGGATACAATAATATCGCGCCCCGATACGGCGATATCCGTAGGCATTAACAAGGCACCGTTTGTATGGCCCGCGGAACTGAAATGCATGAGGAACCGACCCTCTTGATTGAATATTTGAATATTATCGAAACTGCTGTCGATGATGTAAATCCGACCCTGATCATCCAACGCCACACCCTTGGGACGGTTAAATTGACCGGCATCAATCCCATGTGCCCCGATTGACCGGTTCCATGCACCGGATTGTGAAAGACTCTGGACACGGAAATTCATTGTATCGGTAATATAAATGGTTCCTTTTTCATCAACTGCTACAAAGGTGGGAAAGTTGAAGGCACCATTGTCTTTCCCCCGGAAACCAAATGTATTCAGGATATCTCCATTGGGATGAATAATGATAATTTTATGTCCTTGAGTGTCTACAATAATGAACCGGTTTCTCCAAAACGTAATGCCCGTAATTCGTTTTGCGGTACCGCTCAGGTTGATTGTTCGTAACCAATTTCCTTCCAGGTCATACATCGCAATTAGCGGTTCAGGAGACAGAACTACGGCAATATTTTGATCACCGAAAGCTACATCCATGGGAACATTTTCACTTTCAGGATTAGCCATGAATCGCGTTTGTTTGGTTTGGCGATCAATTACAAAGACACCTCCCGCTCCCGGATCAGCTACAGCAATCCGGTTTTCCCGGACATCCAGGCCCATTGGTCGCACAAATTGTCTTTCCGTTTTCCCACGAATCATGGACATAAATTTGGTATACCAATCCGGTGTTGATGATTCCAAATACGGAGAAACCAGTATTTGACTTAGTTGAATTTTTGCTGTATCCGGAGGGGCTGGCCAGACCACCGAAGACTGACAAACCAGAAGCGCTGGAAACAAACCGATAAGGATTCGAATTATCATGGTGTAAACTCCAGTTCAATAAAGACTCTGTGATCCGTTTCCTGCTCTTTGAACAGTGAATTTTCCAATAGCTGATAAT
>JAADFQ010000236.1 GCA_013152835.1 FCB group bacterium | reverse complement strand
AAATCCGGGCAAGCTGTGATGGGTTGGCCAACCTACGCCAAGGCTTCGGCTAGTAGGCAGCATAAAGATGAGGATTTACTAATAATGAAATGCAAACCAGGAAAAATGTTAATCGGCATAGACCCACGCGCCGGTAAGCTGTGCCGTTATACAGCTTGGAAACATTACCAACTCAAAAGACTTTTCATTCTTGAAAATGAGGGAAATTAATGAAGATTAAATATCTCAATGTTTATTTAGCGATTATTTTGTTACTAACCACCTCTGCATTCGGTCAAGTAAACAGAAACATTTCCTCTGCCGACTCCAGTATTACATATTCAATTGGTGTTGATAATTTACCTTGGGACGCGTTTAATGCATCCCTCCGATTCTGGAAAAATCATAATATCAATACTATTCTAACTGTAGGTCGGGGCAGTATAGCAGTTTCTACAATTAACGATACTGCATATATTGATAATTTTCGTATAACTGTTCGGTTGGATCGAATTCGCCGCAAAGCCTTTGATGGCATTCAAAACTCAAATTTTTGGAAAATAAATGGAAAAGGAATAGAATTCGTATCCTATTATCAAAATTACAGTTCACGAAATCGAAGTTCAATTGTGAATCCTCTTAATTACGCAATTAATTTTCACTTAATTATTGGCGTTGAGCATTTTCCGTTTAAAGAAATTCCAGGTATTAGTTATTCCGTTTTTGCTGATATTTATACCGGGATTAAATATAGCCGTGAGGCCAATGGATATTATGATAATCTATATTCAATAAATTACGGTTTGAAGCCAACATTTTATATATGGTATCATTTCAAGTAAAATTTGACCAAAACTGTCTAACCACTAGTCAACCGGACGTAAGATAGCTGTAGCGTCCCAATACACTGAGGCTTAGTAGGACAGGTGATTTCGATGTTTAGAAATTTAACAATCGAAAGTTTGAAGGAAGAAAATTCTTTGTTGAAAAATCTCACGCCGGTTACTTATTTGTTAGGCATAGCCATTGCACATACCCTGAAGTATAAGTAACAAAAAATCGGGAACAAATATACCCTTTAAAAATATACGCCATTGACGTAGATTGAATTATGACCATAATTGAGACGCCACTATTTACAAAAAGAGTAACAATGATTCTGAATGGTGAAGAATACAGATTGTTACAGAAACAATTAATTATCCGGCCGGAATCCGGTAAAGTGATTCCCGGTAGTAGCGGTCTCAGAAAATTAAAATGGAGTGGTTACGGTCATGGTAAACGGGGTGGGGCAGGTTGATTTACTCTAAAAATGAATCCAAAGATTTAACAAAAGATCAAACAAGAATACTTAAAACCATAGTTGAGAGTGAGCTAAAATGAAAAAAGAATTATTTGAAGAACTGAAGAACAGCATCAAAAAGGGGGGTGCAATCCTTCGCAATGATCTGGCCCCCGGTCGTGCTTTTGATTTTGAAAACCCGGATGTCAAATCGATTCGCAAGCAATACGGTTTATCGCAGATTAAATTTGCGAAATTGTTGGGTATCAGTCCGGCAACTTTAAGAAACTGGGAGCAGGGGAGACGACATCCCGAAGGTCCGGCGAGAATTCTTCTATCGGTGGCTGCCAAGCACCCGGAGGCGATCTTGGATACAGTTCATCAGTAAGTCATAATATTGCCCGGTGACTGATATTCGCTGCATCAAACATAAGACACCTACAAGACGAATACTGGAGTAGGGAAACCGGAAAGATTTTTTGTGCTGGTTGTCTTTATTCGAATGGTGATTAGCAGCGAAAACTTATACTACGGAAATATCACCCCATCGTAAATCGATTTCGTCCGTCCAGTTTACTTTGATACATGAGCCGGTCCGCGCGAGCAATGACGCCTTTGACCGTATCATCTTTCCGCACAAGGGTTCCTCCGACAGAGACGGTGACACTTTCGGTAATATCGTTGAACGAATGGGTGGTCTGGGCGATCATCTTCCGCACCCGTTCCCCCACGATATTCAGTGTTTTCTTATTCACATTCCGGATGATGCTTACAAATTCTTCACCCCCATACCGTCCGTACAAGTCAAAGGGTCGGGCAATGGCGTTCAAGGTTCGGGCCACACCGCGGAGCACTTCATCCCCGGCGGCATGACCATACGTATCGTTGAACCGTTTGAAGTTGTCGATATCAAAAAAGAGAACGCCCACCGACAGATCATACCGTCGAATTTCGTGCATTCGCGCTTCCAGCTCCGATAAAATATGGGTCCGGTTGGACAATTGGGTCAGGCCGTCCAGCAGGGCCAGTTTTTCCAGTTCATGGATTCGTGCTTCCAGGGCGTCCCGGGAAGACGTTTCCGTAAACATTTCGGCTCCGCCGATGATGTCTCCTTTGGCATTGGTTAACGGAATCACGCGGATTGAAACCGGAATCCGGTGCCCGTTTTTATGGTGCAGGAAAATATCGGCTTCCCGCATTTCTCCATCCTCAATCGTCTTTTGCAGGGGACAAGCGCTCTGACACAAGGCGGTGCCGTTCGCGTCCACATGATTGAGAATATTATCATGGCAAAAGGAATTGGTGACTTCACTGGCTTTATATCCGGTGATCTTTTCAGCGGATTGATTCCAGTAAGTGATTTTGCGATTTTTGTCCACAAAATACACGCCGTCATAAAGATGGTTGAGAATGCTCTGATAGTTGGAATCCATAATGTCACTGTGTTGAAATTTCACGAAATATAAACCCGTAAACCACTTGGTGAAAAAGCCTATTTCCCATGGGATTCACATGCCGGTTCACATAACACTTTTAAATCTGGTCAGGATAGGTTAACATTACCCACTCCACTTATGAAAAATGGCACTGTAAAAGAATATGACCCTGGAAAAGGTTTCGGATTCGTCGTTGATGAAGACGGCGATGAATACTTTGTCCATGTGAGTGAATTGCGCCCGCCTCTGCATAAAGTCGGTTTACGGGAGGGGGAACAGGTGGTCTTCGATGTGGATTACGACCACAAAGGTGACCGTGCAATCAACGTTCGCAAGGCCTGAGTAGCAACCGAAATCCGGGATTTTGAACTCCGATCGATCCTTTCGGAGAGAGGGGTAATTTACTACCTGGAACGCAAGGCCCGCTGATTTCCGGGGACGTTCTATATTTCTTCGACGAAGTCTTTAATCTCCCGCAACGCTTTGACGGGAATTTTATGCCCGGCTGAGTGCCAGATAATCCGTACCGGTCGATTCTGACGTTCTAAAAATGAACCCACTTCCCGCGCCTTTTCAGGAGGAACAATCGTATCTTTTTCGCCCTGGATGATTAGTATGGGTGTGGTGGCATTGGCGGGAGAAAGTTGAGCCGCCAGTCGTTCCGGATCCTTAATAAAGCCGGCGATGGGTATCAGTCCCCCAAAATGATCTGGAGAGCGGAGACCGAATTCCAACGCCAGGCAGGCACCCTGGCTGAACCCAAGAATAACCGTCTTCTCCACGGGGATTCCATCTGCCTGACTCCGGTGTAAGGTTTCTTCCACGATGGAAAAAGCGGAAGTCAAATTCCATTCCCCGGAGGCATCCTTAATAAACCAGGTTTTTCCTTCGCGATCCTGAAGGTCGTGGGGCGCTTCCGGAAAATACCAGCGGGTGTTTCGGCACCGGGATCCAACCGCGATGGGCACCAGGGAATGGTCATTGCCCGTATACCCGTGGAGTCCGATCACAGCCCGATTTACAACGCCCTTGGGTTCATAGGTTTTGATTTTATTCATATCATCCATTCTGAAAAAGAGCGTGAAGTTAAGATTACGGGGTATGTTTTGAAGAATAAAAGTACCGCCCCCTTTTATTTCTATTGGAAGTGGATCGTGTGTAACTTTCGACACATGTTTGGGAGAGTACAATGAAAAAAACAGGCTTCTATCTCATTATTGTTGGAGTAGCCATCTTCGTATTGGTGTTCATATCAAAAATACTTCAGTTTTTGTTCCAACACCCAATCCTCGGACTGGCGCTCATTGCCATTGTTGTAGGGCTGATTTTACTTTTGTACGGAATTTATCAGGAATCTGATAATTCAACGGATTGATTCGCCTCCCTGGTTATGCATAACCATGATTGAAGGAAAAAGTTAATGATTAGAACGATGAGTATTTGGGCCGGAATGGTACTTATTCTGGCAGCATGTTCCCAGTCAGATAAAGGGAACGTGACAACGGATGGAACAGTGAATCTTGTGACCCATAAAGATTCAGTCAGCTATAGTATTGGTATGGATATCGGTTCCTCCTTTACCCAGCGGGGAATTGAAGTCGAACCGAATATATTTTTGCAGGGGTTCAATGATGGTGTAAGCGGCAATACGCAACTTACACAGGAAGAAATGCAAAAAGTTTCCCTGGCCTTTCAGCAGGAATTGCGCGATAAACAAATGGCTAAATCCAAAGCGGAAGCGGCAGAGAATAAAAAGGCCGGTGAAGAATTCCAGGCCAAGTTTGCCAAGGAAACCGGTGCCGTTAAACTGGATAACGGGATGATTTACAAAGTGATTAATACCGGGACTGGCGACACACCAAAATCCACGGATAAAGTACGGGTCCACTATACCGGTAAATTAATCGATGGAACCGTGTTTGATTCCTCCGTAGAGCGAGGTCAACCCGCCGTTTTCGGGGTTACTCAGGTGATTAAGGGATGGACCGATATTCTTCAGCGGATGAAAGTCGGTGATAAATGGGAAGTGGTTATTCCATCCGATCTGGGGTATGGAGATCGGGGAGCCGGCGGAACCATTCCACCGGGAGCTACACTTATATTTGAAATCGAACTCCTGGGTATCGAATAAAATAAAAAGCCCCCGGAATCCGGGGGCTTTTTATTATCGTTATTTTTCCGGTTCTGAATTCAGGTAGGCATTGATAGCGTTATTGAATTCCCGGAGTGCTTCTTCCGGTAATCTTTCAATATCTGCCTTAAACTGATCGATGAACAGTTGTGTGTTTTTATTGGCCGATTTTAAATCGGAAATATCTTTCAGCAACCGTCCCGAAACCATTTGAACGGAAGACCGTGTGCTGTCCGCAGAAGCCTGGACATCCGCGATCATTTTTGATTGTTGAGCGATTTGTGCTTCCAGGTCCGCAAGTTTTTCCCGATCCACTTCGGTAAGTTTCCGAACAATTTCCTCAATCTGACCTTGCAGTTCTTTTACGATGACATCATTCTGGCTCTTATTTTGCTGTTCAACATATTCGACCGTCGCCAGGTTGAATTTGGCAGCCGTCCCTTCCCGGGGCAAGAAACTCATACTGGAACATCCGGTCATTAACCAGAGGGCGGCCAGAACGATTGCGTAGCGAATAATTTTCATAGGGTCTCCAATCTACAGGTAATTATTTCATCAAAATTCCGACCTGAAAACCTAAGACCAATACCTGGTTTTCTGCAATGAAGAAGAGCTAATGATGAATAGCAATAATGGGTGGATGTGCTTAAAAGAAGTCGGGAATCAATCTTCAATATGGATCTTCATTATCCCAAAAATTGTTTGCGGTCAATTCTTCTTGATCATTCGATATTGAATTTTAATGTGCGGTATCGATGCGTCCTTGTGATCCTGCTCAAATATCGATAGAATCAGAAAGCGGCATATCCATATTTCACAGTAAGTTTACTTCCAGGTTTAAGATGACGAAACGATGAAAGTCCCTATTTTCACTGACGAATATCTCCATCCGGATCCGGAAGGGAAACAGTATCGGTCATATTTTTCCCGACATGCCGTTATATTTCCGGTAATAGCATTTATTCTGTTCGCCGCTGTTGTTATCCTGGTCTGGCAATATCTGGGACATGAAAGTTCCCGGGACCTGACCTTTCGAACGGAAGTTACGGTTGAACAATCCGCCGCCCGTCTGGAAGAATACATCAATGTTCATCTGAACCTGGTCCGTTTTCTCCGTACCCATTACCGAAATCACCCTTTTAAATCCATGCAAGAGTTTCAGGAAGAGGTTGATGATATTCTGGCCCAGTATCGTGGTTTTCAAGCCCTGAATTTCATCAATGCGGAGGGTATCATTCAGTGGGTATACCCCTATAAGCCAAACCTGTTGGCCCTGGGGAAGGATTTGCACACTCATCCGATGGCGGCGGCGTATTTCCGCAAGGCGGAAAAAACGGGAATGGATGTATCCACGGATCGATTGGAATTATATCAGGGAGGGGTTGGTTTCGCAACCTATTTTCCGATTAAGAGTAATAAACAAATTGTGGGCTATTTAAATGGCGTATTCCGGGTGCAGCAATTCCTCAGTCCTCTGTTTCTGTCTTCCATAACGCCGAATTTTTACTACTTTTTGAAAGATGGAAAAGGACAGATACTCCTGGATAATATGGATAAAAACAGTGTGGCGTATTCCTCGTTTCAGGCTTCCCGTACCCTGAGTGTATTGGATAATACCTGGGAATTGGTCATGATGCCCAATGCGGTGTACGTTGCCCGGTTGCAGACGACCGGCCAC
This sequence comes from FCB group bacterium, assembly GCA_013152835.1. GTDB lineage: Bacteria > Fidelibacterota > Marinisomatia > Marinisomatales > J089 > J089. Next base: position 10,514 of record JAADFQ010000236.1, on the reverse strand, counting down.
ATGCTGGTGTTGTATTTCGGACTGGCAGCGGCGATTATCTTCAGCTGGTTATATCGGTTATCGCTCCTACGTCAAAGACGTATTTATGAAACGCTGGATGTTATCCGGAACGAAGAAGAAAATTACCGCCAGTTGATTGATAATTCTCCTTTTGGGATTTGTGTGTACCGGGAAGGACGCTTTATCTATATCAATGACGCCGGATTGCGGCTGGTTGGCGCCCTAAGCCGAAGGCAATTTCTGGATTCGAAATTGGAAGATATCGTCCACGTGGATTTCCGAAAGGGTCTGGTGGAAAAAGTTACCGAAATGGTTAACAGTCCCCGGCACGAAACACCCCTGGAAGTAAAAATTGTCCGGTTTGATCACCGGGTGATTGACGTGGAACTGGACGCCTCGATTATCGAATATGAAAGGACCCGGGCCACACAGATTGTTGTTCGGAATATTACTGATCGTAAAGTAGCGGAAGCGGCGCGACAGGAAAGTGAAATAAAATATAAAACCCTTTTCGAATCCGCAACCGATGCGATTTTTGTCATGAAGGATGATATTTTCATTGATTGTAATAAAACGACCCTGACGATGTTTGGCTGTCGGCGCAAAGATATTCTGGGCGAATCTCCCATTAAATTCTCTCCTTTAATCCAGTATGACGGTTCATCCTCAAAAGAATTGGCTCTGAAAAAAATCAAATCGGCCTATGCCGGGAAAACGGAACATTTTGATTGGCTGCATGCACGTCTTGACGGATCCCTGTTTGATGCCCGGGTAACGCTGCATAAAACCATCATTTCCGGGGATGAATATTTACTGGCTACTGTCCGGGATATGTCGGTAGAAAAGCGCGTTGAAAAAGTCTCGACCGTCGTATATCAAATATCGGAAGCGGTTGTCCAGACCAGTGATTTGCAGGAATTATATGAGGCGATCCATAAACATCTGGGTACGGTACTGGAGACGAAAAACATATATATTGCCCTTTTGGACGCCGAGCATAATCAGTTGGAATTCCCCTATTATATCGATGAATTCGATCCCAAACCGGACGTACAGTCCCTGGGCAACGGTTTATCCGAATATGTCATGGGTTTGCGGCGACCGGCTTTAGTGAATCGGAAGGACATCGCCCGGCTCCAGAAAGAAGGCAAAATCGAAATCAAAGGAACTCCTCCCAAAGTATGGCTGGGAGCACCTCTGATTGCCGAAAACCAAACCATCGGTATTATTGCGATTCAATCCTATGACGACGAAAACGTCTATGATAGCAGTGATCTGGAAGTGCTTAATTTTGTTTCCGATCAGATTGCGATTGCCATTGACCGGAAACGGTCCGAGCGGGAGCGAATGCGGCAACAGATCTATTTTCAGCAACTGTTTGATAATTCGCCCCAGGGTATAATAATCGTGGATCAAAATGATGTAATTATCAATGTCAATAAAGGATTTGAACGGATATTCCAATATACCCGGGAAGAAGTCCTCGACCGGAAATTGGGTTATCTAATTGTACCGGACCGACTTCGGGAAGAAGGGGATCGACTCGCGGCTTCGGTAGTCCGGGCCCGGGTAGTGGGGACCGAAAGTATTCGACGGCGAAAAGACGGGAGCGAGTTCAATGTATCCATTCTGGCCTTTCCCGTCCGGTTTGAATCGGAGGACCCGGCGATTTATGCCATCTATTCCGATATATCCGACAGGGTTGCTGATCAGAAACAGATTCAGCAATCGGAACAAAAATTTAGAAAACTGGCCAATGAACTGGCCGCAATGAATGATATGAAAGAAACGTTACTGGATGTCATCAGTCATGATCTTAAGAATCCGGCGGGAGTAATATTCGGAATGACGGACATGTTGCTTCAGGATGAGCCGGAGAATGAGATGCTTCAACTGATGCGCGACAGTACGGTAAATCTGTTGGGGGTAATCGAAAATGCCACTTCCTTGTCCCGGGTGGCGTTTGGTGAGGATATTCACAAGGAAGCCATGGATTTTCGAGTTGTAATTCAGGACGTGGTACGGGATTTTACCCATGAGATCGAAAACGCGGGAATGGATGTGGATGTCGATCTGTCCGGAGATTTAACGGTTAATGCCAATTTATTGTTAGCGGAAGTAATAAAAAATTATGTCAGTAATGCAGTAAAATATGCTTCACAGGGAAAACGGATTCAGGTAATAGGATTCCGGGAAAACAGTCATGTGACTGTTGAGGTACGGGATTTCGGGAAAACGATTCCCAAAGCCCAGATCCGGAGTATATTTGAACGGGGAGTTCAATTAGCTACGGGAAAAAAACGAGGCCGTGGTTTGGGCCTGGCAATTGTGAAACGGATTGCCGAAGTTCATCATGGAGAAGCGGGCGTACGTCCCAATACACCCCATGGGAACATTTTTTATTTAACCGTTCCGGTTTAAGAGGTTATTATGAATGATCAAATTGTAGAAAAGAAAAAAAGTCCGGCGAAAGTACTGGTCGTCGAAGATGATCCTTTGAATTTGAAATTACTCCAGTTGATGCTGGATAAATTAGGTGTGGAAATGATGGCGGCCCGGGATGGGGAAGAAGCGCTGGAAATGTTGGGGGATTCCCCGGCGGAAGTCATGCTTTTGGATATTGCTCTGGGACCGGGAATGTCCGGGGTTACTTTGATGGAAAAATTGCGGCATAAGGAAAGATATACCAAAACGCCGATTATTGCCGTTACCGCTTATAATTATTCCGAATTAAGAAATTATATTAACGATGATGGCTTTAATGAATATATGGGGAAACCAATTTCATTTAAACAATTAAAAGACGTTTTTGAAAAACTGAATTTGGTGTCTCCCGAATAACAAGCTTTTCTTGAATTAATGAGTTACTTTTAACGGATTCAATTGTTGGGGATTAGTTAAAATGACTGAGAAAACAATTCAGGAACCTAAAAACAGGGAATGGCTGAATCGTCTGGCTACGTTCCCTGAACGTAATCCTTTACCGGTCATTGAGTTGGATAATACCTGCTCAGTAACCTATATGAATCCGGCCTGTAAGCATCTTCTGGAACGATTGGGGAAAACCGGGGACGATATACGCGATATACTTCCCCGGGATTGTGATCGTCTTGTGAAAGACAGCCTAGAGGGAAAAATTGCCATTTATGCTGAAGAGGTGATGCTGGAAAATAAAGTTTTACTCTGGTCCGGTCACCCGATTCGTGATCTGAATGTAGTTCATTTTTATGCCACGGATATTACCCGGTTGAAGATGATTGAGGAAGACCTCCTTCGCGCCAAATTAAAAGCCGAGCAATCGGAAAAAGTGAAATCCCTGTTTTTAGCTAACATGAGTCATGAAATCCGGACCCCTTTGAATGCTATTATCGGCTTTACCGAATTGATTGAAAGTCTGACCCGGGAACATCTGGACGATGAAAAACAATTTTTCTTTTCAGCCATTCGTCAGAACGGTGAACGTTTAATGCGAACCGTACACGAAATATTGGATGTTTCCCAGATCGAAGCCGGTACGTTTAAACTCAAAATTGAAGCTATCGATCTCGTGTCGAAACTCCGGGAAGTGTTGGAAGCATTAAAACCCTATGCTGAAGAGAAAGAACTCGCATTAAAGTTTGAAAGCAAATTGCCCGTGGCAGAAATCAGAGGGGATCGGCATTCCATTTTTCAATCCTTGCAAAACCTGGTACATAATGCCATTAAATTTACCCCTTCCGGCCGGGTGACAGTCAGTATTCAGCCGGATGAGCATGATCTGATTCGGGTGGAAGTCCGGGATACGGGCGTGGGGATGTCGGAAGAATACTTGCAAAATCTGTATAATATTTTTTCCCAGGAAAGTATTGGATATACAAAGAAATTCCAGGGCGTGGGATTGGGTCTGGCAATCACTAAACGTTATTTGGATTTGAACAAAGTTCGAATCCGTGTGGAAAGTGAGAAGGACCGGGGATCAACATTTATACTATGGTTCGATCCTCATGCTTTTGATGAACCAACGGAATAGAATATCGTCTCTTAGCTAATATATTCAGGAATCGCAGGTAATTCGTGATTCCGGATCGGTTCTCTCCTTTGTCTTCTTTAGGAAAGAAGTCGAAAGTCGTCAATAGTCATTCCTTTCCGCTACCAATACAATTAAAAAATCACTCATACACTCATCGCGACCATTGATTTTTAGGGCGTAAAATAGTTGCCATACTGACTGACTGGTCAGTAACTTACCAACCAGTAAGTCGGAGAAAAAATGACCATTAGCGACCGCAAAACGCGGGAAAAAGAACAACGAAGAAAATCCATCCTGACAGCAGCCGAAAAATTATTTGCCCGTGATGGATACACAGCGACCTCCCTGGATCGCGTGGCTGAGGAAGTGGAAATCAGTAAAGGGACGATTTATCTCTATTTTAAAAATAAAGAAGACCTGTTTTTCACCCTGATCAGGGAACGGTTTGAAGCGTTGATTCAACGGGTTTCCGAGCAGATCGCGGAAGCCGGAACGCTGGAGGAGTTAGTGACAACGGGAATTCAGGTCATGCTTGACGAAACCCGGAAACAGCATTATTTATTCCGACTGACCAGTGCCGAACAGACCAAGATCAAATCCACGGCGCATCGGGAATTGCGCGCACAAATCATGGCCATTCGAAATTCTTATATCCAGGCCCTGGAAACGGCCGTGGAACATTTTATCCCCGACGGTTTGAACGTATCCTCGCGATCCATTGCCCTGGTTATGACCGGTGCTATCAATACGGCAATGATGGAATGGATGATATCAAATCAGACGATCGATCTGGAACCCCTGAAAAAAGATATCACTACGATTATTCTACGAGGTATTACTCATGAATAGATTTACATATCTTCATGTCCCGATCTGGGCTTTTGCACTGATACTCATGGCCCTGCCGGGCATTGCACTTACGCAATCCATTGAACTGGACTTGGGCAAAGTGCGCAACCTTGCTCTGAAGAATAATCCGGATGTGAAACTGGCGCAGAAGGCCATTGAAAAGTCCGGCCGGCAGATCCAGGAGTCACGCGGTGGTCTGCTTCCCACTGTAAGCGCTTTTGCGAATTATAAACGTGCCTGGGAATTACCGACCGTTTATTTCGATAACCCTAACGGTCCCGGAAAGATTTCTTTTAAAATGGGATCGGAACACACCTTCATCTCCGGGTTGAATTTTCAACAACCCCTGTTTCTGGGAGGAGCTGCCTGGAATGGGTACCAGTTAAGCCGACTGGGGAAAACCATGGCCGAACTTCAGGCCAATACCACCCGGGAATCCGTTCTTTTAAATGCCACCAGCGCCTATTTCAGTCTTTTATTTGCCCGCTCATCTGTGTCGGTTATGGAGTCGGCTCTCCAGACAGCGAAGGAGAATTTGAAGCAGGTGCAGGAATTCAAAGCGGCCGGGAAATCATCTGATTTTGATGTTCTTCGGGCGGAAGTTCAGGTGGCGACCTATCAGCCGCAGGTCATTTCCGCCAGGAATAATGTACGGCTGGCCGAATCACAACTGCGGATGGTGACCGGCCTGGATCAGAATACGGAACTGGTGATCCATGATAAACTTTCCTATAAACCCAATAGTCTGGTCAGCCGCAATGTGGATGATCTCTATCGCATGGCACTGGAGCGACGCCCGGAAGTCAATATGATTTATCTTCGGAAGACCATGGCCGAAAAACAACTCAACCTGGTACAAGCGGCGCAATCTCCTGCGCTGGTTTTTAATACGGCCTATCAATATCAGGGAGAGCGACAGGATTTTAATTTTTCGAAGGACGATTTCTTCAAATCCTTCAACTCGTCAATCGGCATCAATATTCCGCTTTTTAACGGACTGCAAACCCGGGCGAAAATTCAACAGGCCAGGATCAGTATCCGGGAAACGGATGATCAAAAGGAAGCCCTCCTGAGAGGTATTCGAATGGAAGTGGAAGCGGCCTATTTCACCGCGGAGGAAGCGGAGCAGAAAGTTATTGCTCAGACCAAATTGGTGGAGCAGGCCCGGGAAGCCTTCCGCCTGGCAAAACTGCGTTATCGCGAAGGTGCCAGTACACAGTTGGAAGTCATGAACGCGGAACTCTTGTTAAACCAGGCTCAAATGACTTTCCAGCAATCTTTATTTGAGTATAATCTTGCTCTGGCCGGATTAGAAAAAGCCATCAACCAGTTATAGGTATTCCCATGAAAATGAAACGAACTCTGGAAATAATTATCATACTGTCACTCTTTGCCTGTGGCGGGAAAAATTCAAAACAGGATGCGGTGGAAGAAAAAGTGATTCCGGTGAATATAACCACGGTAACGCAACAGCCAATCCGTGAAACCGCAACCTTTTTCGGCGACATTCTGGCCAGCGAATCCGTAAAAGTCTATTCAACGATTCCCAATAAAATTGTGCGCCTCTATCATGACATCGGCGATGAAGTAAAAGCCGGTGATTTGTTGGCGGAAATCAATACGGAGAAGATTCACCAGGCCGTGAGTCAGGCCGAAGCCGGACTGGAAGCGGCTCAGGCACAGTACGATAACACCCGGCTGGAATTTGATCGGCTGGCAAAGCTCTATAAAGAAAATGCCGTAAGTCAATCGCAGATGGATGCAATGCGGACTCAATTGGATGCGGCAAAATCATCCGTGAAACAATTAAAGGCAGCCCTGTCAACGGCAAGGAGTCAGTTAAAGGACACCCGGATAACGGCACCAGTGTCCGGCGTGATTGTACTCCGGTCGTTGAATGAAGGCGATCAGGCCGCGCCCCAGATTCCCCTGTTCGAAATTGCCAACATGGATACGGTTCGGGTTTTGATTAACGTCATTGAACGGCAATTGCCTCAAATTCAACCGGGGCAGCTTGCCCGGGCGGAAGTCACAGCCTATCCGGAAATATCATTCGAAGGTAAAGTAATCCGGGTGAATCCCACACTGAATTCCATGACGCGAACGGCCAAGGCGGAAATCCGGATTCCGAATCGCGATCATCGGTTACGTCCGGGGATGTTTTCCAAAGTAAGTGTAATATTAAATCAACATGAAAATGCCGTTGTTATCAGTAAAGCCTGTATTCTGGAAAAAACGCGGTTGGCCTATGATAACGGACAATTGTCCACAGCACGGGTGGTTATGGATCGATTTGTATATGTCATCGAAGACGACCGGGCGGTTCTTCGACCGGTGGAGACCGGTATTATCGAAGATAACCTGGCGGAGATCATCACCGGACTAAAACCAGGAGAAGAAATTGTGACCGTGGGTCAGCATAATCTGGAAGCAGGGGATTCGGTTCAGGTTGTGTCGGCCACAGACGAGTAAATCGGGAGCGAGGCAACCGTGATATTATCAAAAATTGCTATCAGGAGAGGGATTACCTTCTCCATGATTTATCTGATTGCTGTAGGGTTTGGATTGTTCGGGCTATCCAGCTTGCGGCTGGATTTGTATCCCAATATTACTTTCCCGGTAATCGGCATCATTACCCAATACAAGGGTGTGGGTCCGGAAGACATTGAAAATTCTCTGACCCGCCCGTTGGAGAAAACCGTCATTTCCGTTGAAAATGTGAAACGCATTTCATCCCGCTCCACGGCCGGGACATCCGTCATCACGCTGGAATTTGACTGGGGTTCGGATATGGATCAGGCGGAAATCGATGTCCGGAAAATGATAGATCTGGTCCGGGATATGCTTCCGGATGATGCGGGAGAGCCAATTACATTTGCTTTTGATCCGTCGCTGCAACCTATCCAGTATTTAGCGGTCAGTTCCACGGAATTGGGTATGGCGCAGTTACGGCGGCTGGTAACGGAGCAGGTTCAACCCCGGATCGAACGCATTAAGGGGGTCGCCAGTGTCTCTGTGGAAGGTGGCCTGGAACGACAGATTAACATTTTGGTGAATCCCCATGAATTGGCGGCCCAGGGATTATCCATCACCGGAATATCCCAGATTCTACGTCTGGGAAATCTGCAAATCCCGGCAGGGATGGTGGATGAAACCGATGAAGAATTTTCTGTCCGGACCATCGGTGAATTCTCCAGCGTTGATCAAATCGGAAATACGGTGATTGGGAATAAAGCAGGGATTCCCATTTACCTTAAGAATGTGGCTCGCGTGGAAGATGGATTTAAGGAACAACGCCAGATAATCCGAAATAACGGGAAAGCATCGTTGCTGCTGTTGATTAACAAACAGACCGATGCCAACACCGTTCAGACGGCTCGCGCCGTGGCCCGGGAATTGCCCACAATTCAGGAAAAGGTGGGACAGGGCATCCAATTTGAAACTATTGTCGATTTCTCAACATTTATTGTCCGATCCATTCGCAATTTGGGAAATACGGCCTTACAGGCTTTTTTCATGGCCTTTCTGGTACTGCTCTTTTTCCTGAGGAATTTTCGCAGTTCCCTGATTGTGGCTATTTCCATTCCCATCTCGGTGATTCTCACTTTCTTTGTGATGGATATGGGCGGTCTGACGCTAAATATCATTTCCATGGCCGGACTGGCGTTGGCGATTGGGATGCTGGTGGATAATGCTATTGTTGTGCTGGAAAATATTTTTCGCCATCATCAGGCGGGTATTTCCATCCGGCAGGCAGCCGATGAGGGAACCAGCGAAGTGTCCACGGCGATTATTGCTTCCACTCTGACTACATTGGCCGTGTTTGTACCGATTTTGTTTGTTCCGGGAATCGCCGGTGTCATGTTTAACGATATGGCCGTTACCATTGTGTTTTCCCTGACCACGTCTCTGTTGGTGGCTCTGACCTTAATCCCGCTTTTGGCATCACGCTGGCTCGGAAGACGGGCAGGGTTTAAAAAACCGGGGAAGGAAGGTCCTATCGGTCGTTTCCTGACGAAATTGGAACAGAACTATGCCATTGCTCTGGATAAAGTGTTGCAACGCAAACGCCGGTTTTTCCTGGCCGTGGTGGTTATTTTTATTATCTCCATGGGGATGTTCAAATTTATCGATCGGTGGTGATTTTCTTGGTAAATCGGATCAGTCCTTCATTGGTCTGAATATCGAGCGGGCCAGTGGTACGGCCTTGTCCTCCACCGATCAGACTTTTTTACAGCTGGAAGCCATCGTTCGCCGGGAAGCACCGGAAGCCACCAACATATATTCCAGTTTCGGGACCGCGGAAGGTTTCGGTGCATTTTTTGGCGCTAACGGTTCCAATAAAGGACGGATGTTGATTACGTTGCCGGATATAGGTGAACGGGATCGGAGCCAATTTGAGATTCAGGATATTCTGAGAGAGAAATTTGCGAAAGTTCCGGGAATAAAAGTGACCTTTGATGAAGGCGGTGGTCCTCCGGGAATGGGCGGTGAAGGCGATATCCAGATAAAAATATTCGGGTATGACCGGGCCGTAGCCCAAACCCTGGGAGCTCAGGTTGAGGCCGTGATGAAATCGGTGGACGGTGTCGCCGACGTACTCACCAGTTACAGCGCTCCCCGTCCGGAATATCAGGTTTTCCTCGATCGCGACCGTATTTCGGCGATGGGTTTATCCGTCGCCCAGGTGGCAACGACGATTGAGGCCAGTATCAAGGGAACCATTGTTACAAAATATCGTGACGGCGGCGATGAATACGATGTGTTTATGCAATTGGACCGGCCGTACCGTGATTCACGAAGTGATTTGGAAAATGTATATCTTACATCTCCCACCGGCGCCCAGATCCCCCTGGCTAACGTGGCGGAAATTGTTTCAGGCGACGGAGCGACAACCGTTTTCCGGGAAGACCAGGACCGGGTGGCCACGGTTTCCTGCACGATCAGCGGACGGGACTTACAATCGGTAACCAAAGATATTTTGACCCAAATGAATACAGTGACTTTCCCACCTGATTTTCGCTGGGAAATCGGCGGAACAGCACAGGACCAGATGGAATCATTTCGCTATTTATTTATTGCAATTATTGCGGCTATTTTCCTGGTGTATATGGTTATGGCTTCTCAATTCGAATCCTTGCTGGATCCCTTTATTATCCTGTTTACCATACCACTGGCGTTAATCGGTGTGGTCTGGGGCTTATTCGTAACGGGAACTACGCTGAGTGTTACGGCTCTCATCGGAGCCGTCCTGCTGGTGGGGATTGTTGTGAATAACGGAATTGTACTGGTGGACTATATTAATCAGCAACGTGAGAAACATGGATTGGACCTTTATGAGGCCGTGGTATTAAGCGGACGTCGTCGTCTCCGTCCCATTTTGATGACGGCTCTGACGACCATGTTATCCATGTTACCCCTGGCGATGGAATTGGGATCGGGTGCCGAAATCTGGTCGCCCATGGCACGAGCCGTAATCGGGGGTCTGCTGGTTTCCTCTATCTTTACCTTATTCCTGATTCCCTCCATTTACACAGGAATGGAGCAATTCCTGTTACGCCGGGCCCTGAAAAAAGGGAAAATTGCCTCTGTGGAGATCGGCCGTCCCGAAGGCTTTAACCCCCTACATTTGGTTTAACGATGAATTGGTGGTTAT